>NZ_JBHJTF010000001.1:296024-397706 GCF_042267565.1 Lysinibacillus sp. NPDC056232
ACAGAAAACATTTGTTGCTGTCGCTGCGCTTTCACGCAGATAAACAATGTGTCCGAAATCGGCTTTGTACTTGCACAAAGCCGATTTCGTGACACCCACTGAAAAGTAGCTTAAATACGGATTCTTCTCACCATCTATAGAGGTGGGAGACTTCTGTACTTGCCGTTTCACTTACGTTACATAAAACATCTGTACCTGCCGCTACGCTTTCGGTACAAAAAACATTTGTACCTGTCGCTACGCTTTCGGTACAAAAAACATTTGTACCTGTCGCTACGCTTTCGGTACAAAAAACATTTGTACCTGTCGCTACGCTTTCGGTACAAAAAACATTTGTACCTGTCGCTTTGCTTTCGCTGCCAACAACCTTGCTGAAAGAAGTTAAAAAATGGTGTTAATTGGATGTAACTTCTATGAACATTAAGACGACAAATATAAATAGAACGGGGGTGGAGTGCTTTGAATGACTCCGTGTTCCATCGATTATACGATGCATATCATCAAGACGTGTTCCAGTTTCTTATTTATTTAGTAAAAAACCGTACACTTGCTGAGGATTTAGCGCATGAGGTTTATGTTCGCGTATTGCGCTCATATGATAAGTTCGCAGGCAATAGCAGCGAAAAGACATGGCTTTTTGCTATTGCTAAAAATGTCGCTATTGATCATTTTAGAAAGCAGGCTGTACGCCAAAAACATTCACTTGATTTTTTTGATTGGGAAACGGAACAGCTACATTCAACCACACCATTACCCGAAGACGTGCTGCAGGCAAGTGATGAATTTATGCAGGTTCAATCAGCACTTGAACACTGTACAGGTGACCAAAAAATGGTCATTATTATGCGTTACTTTCAAGATTTATCGATTGCAGAAACAGCACAAATATTAGATTGGACAGAAGCGAAGGTAAAAACTACACAGCATCGTGCCATAAAATTTTTAAGGCAACAGCTACAACAGGTTAGAGAACAGGAGGCGAAACGGCAATGACACATAATCAATTCGATGATGACCAACTGGAACATATATTGAATAATGCCCCTAAGCTTTCTGACCGCCGTTCGAAAGAAGAAATATTAAATCGATTATTGGCAGATGCTCGCTTGCAGGATCATGTCCAACTTCAGGCTATACAACAACCAATTGATGATGAAATAACATCGCAAGAACAACATAGGCAACAAGAAAGTACCGAGGTAGCGACAATAAAGAAGGAAGGTCGTAAATGGCCAATCTTTATGAGTATTGCAGCTGTCTTCGCTTTAACAGTACTTACAGGCTCTATGTTCATGAATAATAATGATGCAAAAATGGATCAGGCTAATGCTCCTGAAACTTCTCAATATTCAACAATGCAGGATAATCGTGCAGCCAATAGCTCTATCCATGATCGTATTATGGAGTCTAACATAGTATCAGAACATTCACGGATTATGTCTCTACGATCATCTGTTTATGAAGATGATTTAACTGATGCTGTAGCATTCCATATTGGTTTGGCAAATCGTGATAAGGAAAGCGTACCGATGACGTATGTTATTCCAAATGAACGAGTGGCTACTGATT
This sequence comes from Lysinibacillus sp. NPDC056232, assembly GCF_042267565.1. Classification (NCBI taxonomy): domain Bacteria; kingdom Bacillati; phylum Bacillota; class Bacilli; order Caryophanales; family Bacillaceae; genus Lysinibacillus; species Lysinibacillus sp. NPDC056232. The sequence goes on from NZ_JBHJTF010000001.1 coordinate 297,594, forward strand.
TTGGAAAGAAAAAGCCTACAACATTACAAATGTATGAACAGTATGCGCCACAAATTGATGAGGAAGCAAATGGTTTTACTAATTATCATCCATATAAAGGAGAATTGAAGGAGAAGGGCGATCAACTGGTTCATGTATTGCCGAAGAAAAATGAATATGATGTCGCTTCTAAAGATGCTGGAGAATATTTAGGGACATTACAAGATACTTTCTCAGACTCAGAGTATAAAGCTATTGAATTCAAAAATCCTGATGGTACAGCAAACGAGCTTTCCGAAGAAGAAGAGACAAGAAAGTCTATGGCACTAACAAGTTCAAATCATTTTAATTATTATTTATATAAAGATGAAAATGGAGTTGAATATTTATCACCCGATTCTCGTAAAACCTTTTCCACTGTAACAGAAGCTCTTACCGATATGAGAGCAAAAAATGATGATGCATACGTTCCAGTCATTCCGGAAAATATAACATACACAGTGAAAGAGGTAGCAGAAGGCGTTATTGTTACATTTAACGAGCCGCTTGATTTAACGACAATGGAAGTGGTTCGAGCAACCCAATTAATTGAAGCAATGATGCTTACTGCTGCAAGCTTTGATCAACAAGTACGTCTAGACAATGTTGTACAGGAGAGTTGGGAAGGATTTGATTTGAAAAATTTCTTGCCAAAGCCTGTAGGAGCCAATAAACGATATATGCCATAAATAGCATAACAACAAATAAATCATGTAATTTTATAAGTGAATTTTTCGGAGCATTCTCGCCGCTATATGTGCGTGAATGCTCTTGTTAGTTTAACATCTTTCAGCAAATGTTTTTTGTAGCGAAAGCGAAGCGTCAAGTACAGAAGTCTCCCACCTCAATGTTGGTCACTCAGTCGTTACCACTGGACGTGGCGTTCTGAGCTATTAGCGAGTATCTGCAAAACATACAAGTTTAATCGGAATTTTTTAAGCAAAGCTATTTACTTTTCCTTCATAATTCATTATAGTAAGGCTATGAAATAAAAAAATATTGATTCATCTTCGGGGCAGGGTGAAAATCCCGACCGGCGGTAATAGAGTTGTAAATCGCTAATGTTTTTCATTAGCTCGAATGATTTACTAAAAACTCTTCAGCCCGCGACCTGTGCAAATAATTTTTTTTGCATGGCTGACTTGGTGCAATTCCAAGGCCGACAGTTAAAGTCTGGATGGGAGAAGATGGAGGTACGATCGTCATTCATTGTTATGAATTTAGCTATGTACGAGCGTTTTTTCGTTGTGGATTTACACAGCGGTAGCTCGAAAGTAGTTAATTAGTGGCGTTCTTTAATTATGCCTATTCTCCCTTATGCTCTTTTTGCATAAGGGTTTTTTCATAATAATAATTGATGAGGTCGTAACCTTTCTTCTTGCGAGATTGAATCAGCAAAGAGGAGAGAGTTTTCTATGAAGAAAAATGTTAAACTTCAATCGTATATTACGATTGGTATGCTGAGCAGTATTTCGTTTTTATTAATGCTTTTTAATTTCCCAATTCCGCCATTTCCAGCGTTTTTGGAAGTGGACTTCAGTGATATGCCAGCATTACTAGCGGCAATCACTATGGGACCTGTAGCCGGTATTTTAGTAGAATTATTTAAAAATGTGTTGGACTGGGTTTTCTCAGGCACGCCAACGGGAGTACCGGTAGGACATATCGCGAACTTTGTAACAGGTATTTTATTTATTCTACCAGTGAGCTTTGTTTTTAATCGCTTTAAAACAGTTAAAGGCCTTATCGGAGGTTTAGCTGCTGGAACAATTGTAATGGCAGTAGGAATGAGTATTCTAAACTATGCAGTATTTTTACCTATGTACACTTACTTTTTAGGTATGGAGCCTGTTGTAGGTGATTCACTATATAAAATGATCGTAGCTGGTATTTTGCCATTTAACATTGTGAAAGGTATTTTAATTACTATCATCATGGCATTGCTATTTACAACAATGCGTAAATGGATTGATCATCAGCGTTCTATGTATATGAGTTAATTTCGTGAAAAAAAGTATGATTTAGGATAGTGTTCAAGTAATGACACCTTATTGGACTGTTAAAGTCTAGGAGGTGTTTTTTTTGTTGCTTAAATTTGCGATTGCAGATTTTTTAGAGGAAAAAGAGTTACAGAATTTAAGCAAAAGTACATTAGATGGATATAGAATATTTTTCCGTGAATTCAAACGCTGGTCGACTGAAAACGAGGTATTAGATGCTTCAGATGTCACACATGCCCATATTAAAAGTTACTTATTATATTGTAAAAATGAACGAGGGAATAATCCAACTACGATTAATGTTAAGCTGAAAAATCTCAATACTTTTTTCAACCACTTATTGGGTAACGAGTATATTAAATCTAATCCATGTAAAAAAGTAAAACGTCAAGAAACTGACTATCGTATTGAAGTATTCACGGATTCGCATATTCGACAAATGCTTTCCTATTACAGAAGGTTGAGAAGAAAGGATCATGAATACACGGCATACAGAAATCACACTATTATTATCTTATTGCTCGGTACTGGCATTAGAATTGGAGAATTAAGAGGGATTAAGTGGTCAGATATTGATGAACAACATTTTCAGTTATATATATTTGGGAAAAATAGAAAGCAGGAAACAATGCCATTAACAGACAAGGTTATTGATGAGTTAAACGAGTTAAAGGCTTTTTGTACTCGCTACTTTAAAGAATTGCCAGAATACGTCTTTGTTAACAGGGATGGCTCGCAAATGGCTTATGACTCAACTAAAAGCGTGTTTCAACGTCTGCAAATAGCTATGAACTTTAAAGATGTTAGATTGTCGGCTCATACGTTCCGTCATACGTTTGCTCATCGATTTTTAGTTAATGGAGGAGATGTATTCACGCTACAAAAGATTCTCAGACACTCATCATTAAATATGTCTCAAAAGTATCTTGCACTGTGGGGATCGGCTTTAAAAGAACAGAATGACAAATACAATCCATTAAATAATTTAGACATTTAGGAAGGATAAACCATATGAAAACAATTATCCATGAAACTTTAAATGGTATGCGTCAAATTACAACACAATACAATCCTGAATTTAATTCAGTATCCTTTGAGGAAAATACTTTGCTACACAATGGTAGGCAATTTAATATAAGCCGAATGACATTGAGAAAAGAAGATGTACAAGCCATGCTTCAATATTTTGAGGAATTAGAGAAATAAGCAATAAAATAGAGGGTTAGCACTCGCAATGCTACCCTCCAACGCATTTAGCGGTACACCAATACAACTAAATATGAGCGTTTAACATGCCTTCATTCTACTTCAAAAAAAGTGGAAATGCAAAGTTATAGTTTTCTATTGTCTTTTTTAGGTAGCATGAGGTCATGTTGGCTCGTTGGTGGAAACCTAGTAACACCAATTGAATCTAAACTTGACAGGTTACTACCTTCCCATCGCACACAAAGGTATAGGACACCACTACAAGCTTCCTTGTTTGCTTGGGTGTCTGAATGGTGTTAGCGACCATAAACGGCTAGGGGAGGAAGGTCTGAGTAGCTACGGCTACGCAGGATACATCACACATTGTAATTTAAAAATGTAAATCTTTTCGAATAATATTTAAAAACTAATTTTAGTTATAACTCCTACTGTTTAATCTAGTGCTCCTAAAAAATACATCTACTTATATAAGGGAACATATGTATCGTAGTTTACTCGAACCTCGTTTAAATACCCCATTACAAATGGTAATTTTAATATGAGCAAAATGCTTCCTGTAAAAAAGAATATATTTGCTATTGAATTTCTGTTCAATTTTTTATCCCCCAACCAATAATTACGTTTTATTAGGAATTAGTAAACAATATCATCTTTTACCTTCATTTTAATATATTCATTCTATTTATTAAACAAATTATGGAAATGTCTCACGGAAAAATAACCTTATGGATAGGCTATTTTTATTTTTTTAAAATAAAGAACTGAGAGCCGTTCAAAGGCTTTTTTTTTTGTGAAGAATTATGTTAGTAAACGTGCAAAAATGGGTATTTAAAAGATTGAGTGGTTTGACAAAAGTAACAACCTGTGGTTAAAATCAAGTTGTTACTTTTGGTAGCGGAGTAAAAAATTTTTAATAAAGAGTTTCTTAGGAAGTCTCTAAAACTCTAAGTTTTCAAACTAGGGGGATGAAAAAAGATGAAATTGAAATCTGTAGGACTCACTTTAGGGTTAGCTATTTCGTTACTTTTAACAGGCTGTGGAGATGGAGATAGCAAAAAAGACATTGGCAATTCAACAGGAACTACGCCAAGCATAGGGGAGCAAGTGGACTATAAGATTATAGGAATTGAACCAGGAGCTGGGTTGACTGGTCTGGCGGAAAATACTATAGAGAAATATGAAAACTTAAAAGGCTGGGAGCTTGAACAAAGTTCTACACCTGGGATGTTAGGTTCATTAGAGCAGGCTATTCGAAATGAAGATCCAATTATTATTACCGGATGGACACCACATTGGATGTTTTCATCTTATGATTTGAAATTTTTAGAAGATCCTCAAGGGACATTAGGTGGATCGGAAAATATCAATACACTTGCGCGTAAGGGCTTGGAAAAAGACTTACCGGATGCGTATACAATTTTGGATAGATTTTATTGGGAACCAGAAGATATGGAAGCTGTAATGTTTGAAGCACAAACGAGTTCATTTGAAGATGCAGCAGACAAATGGATAGAAGAAAACCAAGACAAAGTAAATGAGTGGACAAAAGATACGAAAAAAGTAAGCGGAAAAGAAATTGAATTAGCTTCAACACCTTGGGATTCAGAAAGAGCTTCGAGTAGTGTATTACAGGCTGTATTTGAAGAACTCGGATACACTGTCACAATCACACCTGTAGATCCTGCAATTATGTTTCAAGCTATCGCTACAGGCGTAGCTGATGCAACAGTAGCTGCTTGGTTACCAACAACACATAGCTCTTTTTATGAAAAATATAAGGATGACTTAGTTGATTTAGGTGAGAACTTAAAAGGTACAAAAAATGGATTTGTAGTTCCTGCATATATGGACATTGACTCAATTGAGGATTTACAGCCTAAGAAGTAATAAAAAGTTAACTACTGAATAATTTTGACCTTCAAACAGCCTTTCACATATTTAGCCCTAAAAATGCCTCGATGTTTATCTCATCGAGGCATCTTCACTTTTAAAGATACTTTAGCATATGTTTATTATTAATAGAATCTTTTGTTACATCTATTATACTGACAGATATCTATTTCACATATAGTATTAATAGTCCTGTCAACAAAATGTTGACGTTAAGGGAACTTTAAAAAGTTCATTCTTAGAAAAAAGGGTGGATATTATGAACAAAGAGTTATTAATGGAAAGTGCACGTAAGATGAAAGCGAAAGCATACGTACCCTATTCCAAATTCCCAGTTGGAGTAGCATTATTACTAAAAGATGGAGCTGTAATTAATGGAGTAAACGTAGAAAATGTTTCTCTAGGTGCAACTAACTGTGCAGAGAGAACCGCTATTTTTACGACAATATCAAATGGTTATCAAAAAGGTGATTTCCAGGCTATAGCTGTGGCAGGTGATACGGTGGATTTTCTTCCTACACCTATTCTTAACGCATTAAAAAATGTTAGAAATACAGAATTATTTGTTTATAACTTAGACAATGAAGGTATACTTCAGATTGAAGATTATAATACAGTTAAAGGTAGTTCGGTAAAAAAACCTGATCTTAAAAAAGTGTCTAAACGACTTAGGGGATATGTATATAAAGATCCTTCTTCAATACAAAGAGCATCTATCAAAGTTAGAGTCAGAAATAGATGCCCTCGCAATGCCATTTAACATTGTGAAAGGTATTTTAATTACTATCATCATGGCATTACTATTCACAACAATGCGTAAATGGATTCATCATCAGCGTTCTATGTATATAACAAAATAATTTAGATGAGATCTCGAGCTGTTAATCGCTCGAGGTTTTTTGTGTAGAATGAATAGAATGATTGAAGTGTTGGATAATATTGCGTAAAAGTAATATATAGAATTAATCTAGTCGAGTATAGTATTTTCATGTAGAATAAAGAAGAGTTTAGAGAGTTAGAGGAGTTTGAAGAGATGAGTGAAAAAAAGAGTCAGTGGTCTAGTAAACTAGGCTTTATTTTAGCATCGGCAGGAGCTGCAATCGGGCTAGGGGCAATATGGAAGCTGCCGTATGTTACTGGACAAAGTGGTGGAGGAGCGTTCTTCCTAATTTTTGTTCTATTTACATTGTTGATTGGTTTACCGATGTTATTATCAGAATATATTTTAGGTCGTGGTACTCAGTCTGAGGCTGTGACTGCATATAAAAAAATTGCACCGACGAAAACAGGCTGGGCTTGGGTTGGTCGTATGGGTGTGCTCGGTTGTTTTTTATTATTAACTTTTTACAGTGTTGTAGGAGGTTGGATTTTTATATATAGTGGCCTTGGTGTGACTGGGGCTGTTATTGATCCTGCCAATGACCCTAGTGAGCTATTTGGAAAAATTGTAGGGACACCGTGGATTACATTATTAGGTTTAGGATTGTTTACGCTAGTAAATGTACTAGTCATTTCACTTGGTGTGCAAAATGGTATAGAGAAGGCCAATAAGTGGATGATGCCTTTATTATTTATTATGTTTATTGTGCTTGTTGTGCGGGCTTTAACATTAGATGGAGCAATGGAGGGGGTTAAATTCTTCTTGTGGCCTGACTTTTCTAATATAACTGGTAAGGCTATATTAGAAGCGTTAGGGCAGTCCTTCTTTGGCTTAGCGGTAGGATTTTCTTGTCTTGTGACATACAGCTCATATTTAAAGAAGGATGTAAGCTTACCGAATTCTGCGGGCTCTGTTGTTCTTCTCACTGTGCTTGTATCGTTTTTAGCAGGATTAGCCATTTTCCCTGTTGTATTTGCTTTTGATTTAGAACCGGCATCTGGACCAGGCTTATTATTTACGGTTCTGCCAACAGCATTTAGTCAAATGCCATTTGGTGAAATATTCTTAGCGATGTTTTTATTATTATTTTTATTCGCAACGCTAACTTCTTCCTTCAGTTTATATGAAATTATCGTAGCGGCATTTATTGAGAAAGGGCGTATGTCTCGTTCTGCGTTGACAATGCTACTAGGTGTAGTAGTCTTTATTGCGGCGATTCCTGCAGCGCTTTCATCAAGTACATTAGCGGACGTGTCAATCTTTGGGAAAACAATTTTTGATGCAACCGACTTTTTAGTTTCTAATTTAATGCTTCCGTTGGGTAACTTATTGATTGCTATCTTTATTGCGTATGTAGTTGATAAAGAATTTGTGAAGAAAGAATTGTTAATAGGAAGTAAGTTGGGGCAGGGTTTCTATTCAACATATCGTCTTTTGATGTTAATAGTGGTACCCACTGTGATTATCGTTGTGTTTGTAAATATGCTATTACAATATTAAAGAGAGTAGGTTGCAATCTTTTTTACAGAATGCAACCTTCTTTTTTATCTTCAATCAGCAAATGTTTTGGTAGCGAAAGCGAAGCGTCAGCTACAGCAGATTCCGACCTCTGAAGGTAGTGATAAAGCCTGGACGTAATTACATCCAGGCGAAATTGATAATGATGGGGGCAGCAATAGGGTTAGTATTCGCTGAGCGAGAGCTCGCCTAACCAGCCTTCTTTCATGATTTGTCTTGCTTGCTCTTCGCTTTCAGTAAGAGGGAATACTTTATCGACTTGCGAAATAGCAAACAAGTTGCGAATGAAATTATCGACGACAATAATGGCGATTTTCTTTTCTTTTACAGCTACTTTCTTTGCGAAATTGACGATCATGCCAAAGCCGGTACTATCAATATTTGTAACCTTTTGCATATCGATAATGTATCCATGCTTTGTTTCCAAGCTTAACGATTGAAGCTCTTTTTTTAACTCTTCAATCATCCCGTATTCTAAATCGCCAGTAAACGCAATCAAAATATAATCAGCCCTTGTGTCAATATCCATCGCAATTTTCTTCTGATTCATACTATAGCGCCTCCATTTTCTTTTTCATGTTAGGGAATTCTAAATCTATAGAAATTAAAACTTGAATTTATTGACTTCATTTTGTAATTTATCAGCAATTGATGCTAATTCATCTGAACTTTGCGTAATTTCTGCAACGGTTGCATATTGTTCTTCTGATGTTGCGGCTATTTCTTCTGTTGCTGCTGCAGAGTCTTCAATGATACGGGAAATATCTTGAATAGCTTGTTGAACACTTAAGGAGTTGTTGTTTACATGCGTAAATGCAGCTTTCATTTGCTCAACGCCTTTTTCTGTTTCTTCGACTTTTTCAACAATTTCCTTTAAAGCTGTTCCTCCTTTATTGATAATTGTTACTTGCTCCTCTACTGCTAGCAGATTGCTTTCCATTGTGCGAACGGTCACAGAGGTTTCAGCCTGAATATCATTAATGAGATTTGTAATTTGTCCTGATGCTAAACTTGATTGTTCAGCTAGCTGGCGTACCTCTGATGCAACAACTGCAAACCCTTTTCCTTGCTCACCTGCTCGTGCTGCTTCGATGGCTGCATTGAGGGCAAGTAGATTTGTTTGCTCAGCAATACCGGTAATAACAGTAATAATGCCACCGATTTCCTCGGAGCGTTTACCGAGTTTTTGGATAGAATCTGTCGCGTAAGACACTGTTTGTGTGACGTCGCTTAAATGTTTGATAGCCTCATTAATAGCCTCTTCACCTTTACGTGCAATATGGGTCGATTCTGTAGCACTATTTAACGTGTTCTCGGCCTTTTGTAAACTACTTGATACTTCTTCAATCGTTTTTTGCATCATTGACACTATTTGTTCAGCCTGATCAGATTGAGTCGTAGTGCCAACGGCGATTTCGTTCATCGTAAGTGCAATTTGGTTAGAAGCCTCACTTGTTTGGTGTGATGACTCTGCTAATGAATGCGATGAGTTAGTTATTTGGTTGGCGCTACTAGCTACGATTGTCATCGTCTCCGTTAAGTGATTTTTCATATCACTGAAGGCGTTTGCTAAAATAGCAATCTCATCTTTACCTTTAGGGTTTAATAACTTTACATTTAAATTTAAATCTGCTAATTCTTTAGCATTTGTACTTAAAATATTGATAGGGGTGATGATTTGTCGCTGTAAAAACCAACTAATTCCAACAATCATTAATATGGCAATTCCTAAGGAAATCGCTACATTTTCCAGTGCCGACTTTGTAGCGATGCTTATATAAGGAGAGGTTGGAACAGCTGTCGCCCATACGCCAATAACATCTCCTTGGCTGTTTAAAATGGGGTCGTAGGCTCCTTGATGCATACTACCTAGGACGTTTGCTGATCCGATAAAACGTTTTTTTTCTCCTAACACAACTTTCGCAACTTCGTCAGAAACCTTTGTATTTAATGCGCGTTCGCCATTCTCGACTATATTTGTACTAATGCGAGTATTGTTTTGGAAGATCGAGACGACGTTTCCGTTTGTTAGCTCTCCAACTTTATCAGCGACGTCAAAATTGTCTACCATTTTGACGTCGCCTTTATACAATTGATTGTTTTTAATGGACCATTCTCCAGGGAATTTAGCATCTAAATATTCATAGCCCAGTTGAATATCTGATAAAAGCTTTGTATTTGCGCTTTCTAAAAGATTTTTTTTGGCAACATAAAAATTTATTCCTGCTAAAAGTGTAGTAAGTAGCAAAATACACCCGAATATTAACAGGCTCATTTTCTTTCGGATTGACAGCTTCATGAAAACTCCTCCAATTTTACGTTTACTTTATACATGAATCTTTTTTGAAATACCAACTAAAAATTTTGTTGCAGATATATTTTCAAACCAAATATGGTCGACCATATTTTTTACAAAAAATAAACCTCGCCCACGATCTGAATAATCGAGTTCGTTTAAATCAAATTGTAGAGCCTTATTCCAATCCTTTTCAGCGATCCCTTTTGCTTCATCGGTAACCGTTATTTTTATTTCTTCATGAGAGTGGGATACATGTACTTGCATTACCTTTTTGGAGTATGGTTCAAGCTTTTCCATAGCTTCTACAGCATTTATAACTAATTCGTGTACGACAAATCGTATTTCTCTTTTAAAAGGTAGATTATATATATTTGTATAATTCTCCATAACTTGATCTACATAAGCTATAGCTTGTGTATCAGGATTTACATTGAGTATGAATTCCATCATCAATCACCGACCCTGTAATGTAATTGTTATTGAAACTACTGTTATATCATCGCTGTAATCATTGTCGAATAAGTCGTATTTTTGAGAAAATTTTCGCAAGGCATAGCTATTATCTTGTGAAGCGTATAAATGGAAAAAGTCCATATCAACGACTTGTTGCTCATTTATTGTCAATAATCCATCCGTATAAAGTATTAGGCGATGCCATCCGGATAAAGGTATCGTTTTTTTATTGATATGAATAGTTGGGAATAACCCTAGAATAGGTGTATTTGCTGGAAGGAACACCGTTTCTCCGTATTTTCCAAATAAGAAACCAGATGGATGAGCCGCATTAACATAGTGTGCAGTTCCGTTTTTCGTATCAATGAGTATGTAGATAGCTGTCATTAAAAAACGGTCCATATCTTCATCAGAAAATAACTCGTAAATTTGGCGATTAAGTTCTCGAATTACTAAAACTGGATCAATTAATTTCGTAATTATTCCTTTTAACAAAGATCTAATGGACATTGTAACGAGTGATGCGGCAATTCCATGCCCCATTGCATCGTAAAGAAGAATGGCAGTTAGATGTTCGTTAATCTTAAACCAACAATACATGTCGCCTCCTAATGTATTGGATGTAACATAAAGTCCATCGATCTGAATATGCTCAAGATTCAATGGGGGGGATAGTGCATTTTTTTGGAACTTCTTCGCGACAATTAAATCTTTTTGAATAATACTTTCTTGCTGCTTTCGGAGCTTTGTTTCCTTTTGATATTTAAGGGCCACCTGAATCCGAGTTTTAAATTGAGTGAAATCAAATGGTTTTAAAATAAAATCGAAAATCCCGGCTTCAAAAACCCTATCAATTGTAATGCTTTTTTCGTAAGTAGTAGAAAGAAGGATAGGGGTATCAACCCAGTTTTTCAGTTCGCCAATTTGTTGACAAATATTTTCGCAATTTTTAAGCGTCATTTTTGCATCGAGAATAATTAATTCCAGCTCTTCTTTCAAAGGATCTGATAAATAATTCATTGCTGCGTCAGTTGTTGTAAAGCAATGAATATTATTGATGTCGATACGATGAAAATATTTTTGCAGACGCAACGCATCATTACTTACGTTGCCAATAATTAATACTGACATGCTTCCTACATTCACCGCCTTATGTATCTTTAACAGAAGATAAAGCCTCGGACGAAATTACGCCAAGGCAAAATTGATATAATAATTTCCGACTATTATATATACGCCATATTTACTTATCTGATGAATAATATAGAAATTCTAATTTGCTATAAATTTACCAATAAATATGATATTATACAAGACTAATGTGATATAAAATATGGAAAAAAAGTTCTTGCTTCAAGCAATAAAGTCAAAATTGTTTTTAACAAAAGCGCTTTATTATAAGTCTAAAGACACCTTTAAATGATATTCAGAGAGGGGACTCTATCCATCTGAAAAAAAGATAAATATATTCGATAAAATGCATGTAACAAAACCTTACATAGATATTGTATTTTACATCCTTTTAATGTATTTTAAAAACAGTTATAAAAATCTGTGTTAATTAAAATTACATTGGAGTGGTGAAAAATGAAATGTTATACAAAAGAGGATATTAAACTTCGTGTTAAGGAAGAAAATGTGAAATTTATTCGCCTACAATTTACTGATATATTAGGAACAATAAAAAACGTTGAAGTACCAGTTAGCCAATTAGAAAAAGCATTGGACAATAAAATTATGTTCGATGGTTCATCCATTGAAGGTTTTGTACGTATTGAAGAATCAGATATGTATTTGCGTCCTGACCGTGATACATTCGTCATTTTTCCGTGGACTGCGGAGAAAGGCAAAGTGGCCCGTGTTATTTGTGATATTGTTAGACCAGATGGTACACCGTTTGAAGGCGATCCCCGTTCCAATCTGAAGAGAGTTTTAAAGGAGATGGAGGAGTTAGGTTTTAGCTCATTTAATTTAGGACCAGAGCCAGAGTTTTTCTTATTTAAGCTAGATGAAAAAGGGCATCCAACACTTGAGTTAAATGATAGTGGTGGATACTTCGACTTAGCCCCAACTGACTTAGGGGAGAACTGTCGACGTGATATCGTATTAGAGTTAGAAGAAATGGGCTTTGAAATTGAGGCATCACACCATGAGGTTGCACCTGGTCAACATGAAATCGACTTTAAATATGCAAATGCTATCGAAGCATGTGATAATATTCAAACGTTTAAGCTTGTTGTAAAAACGATAGCTGCACAGCATGGACTGCATGCAACCTTTATGCCAAAGCCACTATTCGGTGTTAACGGTTCTGGTATGCATTTCAACTTATCATTATTTGAAGGGGATAACAATGCGTTTTATGATGAACGTGCAGAATTGCAATTGAGCCAAACAGCGCGTAGCTTTATGGCAGGGATACTAAAACATGTACACGGCTTTACAGCTATCACAAACCCACTTGTTAATTCCTATAAACGATTAGTGCCGGGCTATGAGGCTCCTTGCTATGTAGCATGGTCTGCACAAAACCGATCACCACTTATTCGAATTCCAGCTGCAAGAGGATTATCAACACGTATCGAGCTTCGTTCTGTCGATCCGGCAGCAAACCCTTATTTAGCAATGGCTGTTATTTTAGCATCTGGGCTCGATGGAATTCGCAAAAATCTCACACCACCGGATGCAGTAGATCGAAATATTTATAAAATGTCACGAGCTGAACGTGAATTGAATGGTATCGACAGTCTCCCATCGTCATTGGAATACGCACTCCTTGAACTTGAAATGGATCATATCATACGCGAAGCACTTGGGGACCATATCTTTGAAAAATTCACTGCTGCAAAAGAAATAGAATGGAATAAATACCGCACGCGTGTCCATAACTGGGAGCGGGAAGAATATTTAAGAATGTATTAGAGGGGAGTGTTGGGGCTTGGTGCTCCAACACTTTTTTGATCTAAAATGTCTTTCAAATTTTATAAAGAAGAAGGCTATCCCAATCTTTCCTTGATAGGGATAGCCCTTTTTAGTTAGTTAGCTTACTTTGGATAACTAAATTATATTTTCCATTTGGAAGTTCTTGATCATGGATATAAACACCATTTTCAGCTGAAAATCTATAAAAGTTAGGTATTTCTAACCAGCCATCCTCAACTAATAGATGATCCTTTATCATAAATTTTTTATAGTACTCATTTTCATTGAAATATAAAAATATTTGATTATTAAAATCAGTGTTAAGATCACTTACACTATCAATATCCGAAACAACTTCTTGCGTATGATTTGTCGAAGCGTCATAAAAAATTAGCTTACCATCACCAGTTGAAGGTTCAGAAGGGTCGTCAAATGTTAGGTAAACCCATTGTCGATCATTTAGTAGTCTTGCCCTATCAATAAATTCATATGAACTCTTAAATTCTTTTATTTCTTTACTTTTTACATCATATAAATAGAGGTATCCAAAATGATCTTTTTCATCAGTAAATAATATTTTTCCATCCTTTGCAGACAAAGACATATTTCTGAATGTAAAGCTATTTGAATTAATTATACTTATAGTTTCGTCTGTTTTGAGATTCTTAAGCATAACTTCCGCTTTTTCACTTTTTCTGTCCTTTTTAATCCAAGTAGCGTAGTCTCCGATCAGTATGGGGAAATAATTAATAACATTTTCTTCATTTTCTTTTGTTAATGGTTGAATTTCTTGCGTCTTCAAATTCATAAAATATGGATTCAGATACCCTCCGTTTTCATCGGTATCTACCCACAATAACCAATTATCATTTAATTCTATCCCTTGAACTGACGGTAATTTAAATTTACTGTTAAAAATGGTTGTGCATTTTTGAGTCTTGCGATTGTATTGAACAATTTTATTATCAAGAGAAGGACTCTCTTGATCTACGCTCATATAAATATAGTCAGCATTACCCTTATATGAGGTGATATCAGTAAAAGGTACGTCTACTGTTTTATTAAAATCTTTATCGATTATTTGATAATAATTTGAACTTTGCGGTTTAATTAAAGATCTATTTGACAGTACACCATTATATACGGCTTTAAAAACAATGAATAGGAATATAGCTGCACACGATAGTATTATTGTTCGCTCTATTATTTTCAAGTGAATCTCTCCATTTGAACTACGATATTTTTATAGGCTACGTTAATGTTTAATGTTGTTTTTTAAAATGAATTTTAGGGAAAGGGCTTCTCAATCATATTTCAACTTCATGTAGTTCATAAATGCCGCTATATGGATAAATATTTTGCATAATCTTCGAACTGAGATAAATAATTCTTTAAATTATTACCCACTTCATTCAAATCACCATATATATTTTGGTCTGCTAAATAAAAAGCATCCGACAAGTAATTCATTTCAACCTCTATCCACTCATTACTTTCTTCTAACTGTAAATGGTCACTTAATCGAAATAACATTGAAAAAACGTCTGATACGTTGTTGATTGAAAGAAAATATTCGTTCAGCAGTCCGAGTAATATCTTAGAAGGAAGGTCGTCATTATTTAAACCTCCATTGAACAATTTTAATTTCGAACAGACATCAATGGGTTTTTCCTGTGAAGACAATGATATTTCAATTACTTCATACGGTGGATTATCAAGGCGTTCAATAACATTATCAGCCCATTTAATCACATCCTGAACAGTATAAAGACCTATTAAAATCCCTAACCTATATACTTCCGCCATTACATTTATATCCATACTAAAACTCCTATCTTTAGCAGAACCAGCTAAAAATTAAATATGGACAGACGAAGACTTTCAATGGTATCTGTCATTTCGAACAAAAAAGATGTAAACAAGAACTCTTTAATATTGTGTTTTGTACTTTCGTTACTACGATATCGACAAATAAGAACCAAGTAAGATAATTATCAAGATACTTAGTTGCAACACCTTTAAAACGAACTTGAGGGATTCATCTTAATGCTGATCCTAAGAAGTTGCTCAGCTTCGCTCCAATCATCTCATGTTTAAAAAGGAATTTGAAGCATATATTACCGAATATTCCGTATAATATTCTCGTGGTCTATCTACTCCTATTGCGTTCCCAGCTACTACCGAAAATATTTTGTGACAAATACTTCCTTTTAATCTATGATTAGAAGAAAAGGGTGAAAATGTATGACGCAAGCGACTCAAGTAGTAACGATCCAAAATAATGATATTGTACAATTTGAACATGATATTAATAACGCTCTATTGGATTTAAGCGAGTATTTAATAGTTGATATTAAATACAATACGTTATATATAGGGGAACATACAGTTATACATTCAGCTTTAATTATTTATAAATGATTGATCCAGAGGGGGAAATAACTTGTCGAAAATATATTGGGTATCCATTGCTAAAAGAACAGATGAATTTGAAGTGGAGCAGAATGTCATTGAAAAAATATTTGCGAAGAAATCGGAGCTAAAGGATTTTCTAGAACAAGAAGGCTATTGTAAGGCAGCGAGAAATCAATATATTAAAATCGATGATAAATTGATATACGAAGCGGCCGTTGAAAAGGTAAAAATGAAGTAATATTTTAAGAGTTTACCCGCGGAAGAGAGGTTTATTGAAAAAATGATAAAAGAAATTGTCTATCTTCAGGGAAGGATAATGTTAAATCGAGTAATTCATCTTTTGATTTCCACGCAATTTCATAAATCAATTCATCGGGATCATGTATCATCATTTGTCCACCAGTAATGATCGTCTCAAAATAACGAACTTCCACTGCATCATTATTTTTTTGTAACACTTCTCTGATGATGTCTACTACATATCCTGTTTCTTCATACACTTCACGAATACAACATACCTCGAAATTTTCAGTATCTTCTTTTCCGCCAGATGGTACTGCCCATGTTTTTGCCTCTTCTTTAGTACCTTGTAAAACCATCAATAATTGATTATCTTCATTTAAACAAATTCCTGCAGCTCCTTGCCATTTAACCAATATCAATACCTCCAATCTAATTCTGTTATTTAATACTAATTTTAACCTATAGTATCTAAAAGTTGAGATGAAATTTATTAATAACTATGTAAATAGGTTGATTGTAGTGGAGGCTGGGCGACTCTTCGGGGATCAGCAATAGAGGAACGAAGGCTAAAAGCATCACATCCTGTGATAACGCCTTCGTGACCAACATCGGTGCTGTTGCTGTCGCTTCGTTGCACTACGCTTTCGCGCAAAAAACATCTGTTGGCCCGAGACCCTGCAGCGAAGCGGATGTTTTCTGTGCGAAAGCGAAGCGGCAGCAACAAAGCGCACAGTCGGAACGGAAATCAATCCCACGCTATAGTGATGTGCCAATAAAAATAAAGCTTTCATTTTAACCAGTCCAAAGTTAGCATAAAAAGACAGGAATAACTAATTCTGATGTTTTAAGCTATAAACAAGGAGTGAGAGCAATTGAGTTGGATTGAGTCGATTCAAAAAGCAATAAATTATATCGAAGAGCATTTATTAGATGACATCACAATGGAGCAAATTGCACGAGAGGTAAATTCTTCGGTCTTTCATTTTCAACGGACTTTTTCGATTTTAACGGATATGTCTATTGCAGATTATATAAGACGAAGAAGGTTAACATTAGCTGCACAGGAGTTAATAAATACAGAGCAAAAAGTAATCGATCTCGCCTACAAATATGGCTACGACTCTCCTGAAGCTTTCACCAAGGCATTTCGTAAGCAGCACCACGTAACGCCTAGTGAAGCAAGAAAGAAGCAAGGACAACTACAATCATACAATCGCCTAATTATCCAGGTGAGCCTGAAGGGAGCAGAACCAATGAAGTATAAAATCGTAGAAAAAGAAAAGTTTCAAGTGGTAGGAGTGAAAAGAACGTTTAATTATCAAAATGGTGAGAATTTGCTAGAAATCCCGAAGTTTTGGGATGAAATTAACAGCAAGGGGATGGATCATCAATTATTTGCATTAAATAATGGAGAGATTAAAGGGGTGCTTGGCGTCTGTGCACCAAATGCCAGCGAACAAAATGGTTTTATTGATTATTGGATTGCAACGGATCATATTGGGGATGTTCCAGAAGAACTGAAAGCAATGGAAGTACCAGCATCAAAATGGGTTGTGTTTGAAGTACACGGTCCAATGCCGGATGCTATGCAAAAAACTTGGAAACAAATTTACTCTGAATGGTTCCCATCCAACCCGTACGAGCCTACTGGGACAGCTGAGCTGGAAGTGTACTCGGACGAAGATCCATTTAGTCCCGACCTTTATTCTGAAATTTGGATTCCGATTCAATAAAGATAAAATGGAATTGGTAAACAATTCGTTTGCCAATTCCATTTTTGTAGTGAGGATGCTTTATATAGTGTAGTCCAACATAAACACTGCATCTCATAACTAAAATATATCATTATGTCATTACATAATAACATTGATATATTTTAACTTAGTGCTATAATGAACTGTAAGTGAGTTCTGAATTTTCTAAAGTATATAATTTTTCAACGATTTTTCATTATTAATTATATGTAGAGGAGAGCTATATACACATATCTTCCTATAAAAAAGCTAGATATTGTAAGAGAAAAAAGCTTGAAAAATTTTTAGTGAGATTAGTTAATGTTGAGCTTTCTCTTTATTGATGATGAAAATATATCATTTACATTTGGTTTATATAAATAAAGTCCGATTTGTATTGTAATCAATTATGTCTCAGTTAATGTGTTTGTACAGATTTTCCCTTCGCTCATGCAGGAAATCCTTTTTAAAATCTGTGACGTTTAATAGAGGATTTATCTTGATTATTAACTAAGCATATATGTAAATATTTCAAAATACTTTGCTTTTAACTAGAACATTTATAAAATAATCTTATGGAAAGTTCTATATAGTAAGGAACTTTACTGACTAAAAAACGGGCTTATTTATTTTAAATAGCTGCATGTTGGAGGTTTAACTATGGCTCATCAATTAGATAAATCAGTACCAATTCCTTTGTATTATCAATTAAAGGAATTGATTTTAAATGATATTAAAAATGGAACATTAAAAGTAGGTGATGCGATACCAATAGAAAAAGAATTAAGTGCTATTTATGGCATTAGTCGAACAACTGTACGTCAAGCAGTAGCTGAACTCGTTCAAGAAGGATGGTTATACAGAGTAAAAAGTAAAGGAACATTTGTAAAAGCGCCAAAAATTGAACAAAGCTTTATTCAAGCACTTGGTTCATTTAATGATCAAATAAGAGACCTTGGTATGTCACCAAGCACGGAAGTAGTGGAATTAGAAGTAATAGATGTACCTGGATTTGTATCAGATAAATTAAATATTCCATTAGGCTCAAAAGTTATTTATTTACATCGAAGAAGATTTGCAGATAATGAGCCAATTGTGATGGTTAAAACGTACCTTCCATATGATAAATGTAAATTTGTGCTCGAAAAGGATTTTGTAAAAGAATCTTTGTATCCTATCTTAGGTGAATCTATAGAAACACAAATAAGTAAAATTAGACGTTATATCGAAGCAGTTGAATCGGAAAAATACGATTTTGACTATTTAAATATGGAAAAAGGTAAGGCGATCCAAAAATTTATTTCCATTGGATTTAACTATCGAGATGAACCAATTGAATATTCCATTGCACGATATAGAGGAGATAAAAATAGTTTTGAAATAATAATTACAACTACTTAAATAGGGGTGAGCAGAAAAGTGGAAAGATATATTTTAGCGCATGATCTTGGTACTTCTGGAAATAAGGCAGCGTTATTTCATGAATCAGGAAGATTAATAGATAGTTATATTTCTTCGTATCCCACTCACTATTTTAATGAAAATTGGGTAGAACAAAACCCAAATGATTGGTGGGATGCGGTTTGTTCATCTACTTTGAATATCCTTAAAAACTCAAATATTGACCCAAAACAAATAGAAGTAGTGAGTTTTAGTGGTCAAATGATGGGGTGTTTAGTAGTAGACAAAAATGGAGAGCCATTACGCCCATCTATTATTTGGGCTGATCAACGAGCAGTTAAGCAATCAATTGAATTAGGGAAAACCATTTCTCAAAAAGAGTTTTATCAGATTGTTGGTCATCGTAATACACCTTCTTATGGTATACAAAAATTAATGTGGATACGGGATAATGAACCTGAAATTTATAAAAAAGCTCATAAGACTCTAAATGCTAAAGATTATATTGTATTTAAATTAACAGGAAAATTTGTCACTGACTACTCGGATGGAAATAGTATGGGATGCTTCGATTTGAAAACGTTTACATGGTCTAAACATATTATCGAGGCAAGTGGCATTGATCTATCGAAATTACCGGACTTAAAGCCATCTACTTATCAAGCGGGTGTAATTTTACCGGATGCAGCAAAAGAAACTGGTCTTACTGAAGGAACAAAAGTTGTCATTGGTGCTGGGGATGGTGTGACAGCTAGTATCGGTGCGGGATCTGTTAGGGAAGGAAAGACGTATTGTTCTCTTGGTACATCTGCATGGGTTACTACGACTTCTAAAATACCTATTTTTGATCCAGAAATGCGCATTGTAACATGGGCACATGCTATTCCAGGATATTATGCGCCTAACGGTACAATGCAATATGCAGGTGGTTCGTTCAACTGGATGAAGGATACACTTTGTCAAGTTGAAATACAAACTGCTGAGCAAACAAGTAGTTCACCATATGATTTAATAAATAAAAAGATTGAAAAGGCGTCGCCTGGTTCGAGAGGTGTTCTATTTTTACCGTATCTTTTGGGGGAGCGAGCTCCCCGCTGGGACACCGTTTCTAAGGGAAGTTACTTAGGGATTAAATCAGATACCACCTATGAAGAAATGCTAAGAAGTGTTGTAGAAGGTGTTACCTATAACTTGGGGATTATTTTTGACATTTTAAAGGAGCATATCGACATTGATGAACTGATTGTGATTGGTGGTGTTGCTAAAAGTAGGGTTTGGTGCCAAATTATTGCGGATGTATTTCAGTTACCTGTCCATATCCCTAATTATTTAGATGAGGCTGGATCTATGGGTGCGGCAATTATAGGCGGTGTGGGCGCAGGTATTTATGATAGCTTTGATGTAATTGAAAATTTCTTGCATATTCAAGATTCACAACAGCCTAATCCACAGTTGGTCGAAATGTATCAACTTGCTAAAAGACAATTCGATGACTTTTACTTTGCTCTACAAAAGGTATATGAAAAATATAAAACTGTATATTAGTTTAATAATGAAGGATAAGTAGCTAAGTAATCATAAACTGAAATTTATGTATCTTCAATATTCTGAATGTTACGACTTTATGTCTGTGATATAGGCGATATTGATTTGAATAAGGTAGACGAAAAATGGGAGGGATGGATGGATGTGCAAATATTGAATGAGTTATTTTCATTAAAAGGAAAGACCGTTTTAATCACAGGAGGAGCTCGTGGCATTGGCAAGACTGTTGGAGAAAGCTTAGCTGAAGCGGGGGCTAATGTAGTTATTTTTGATATCAATGGTGAACAGGCAGAAGTGACAGCAAAAGAAATTGCAGAGAAAACAGGGAGAAGGACATTTTCTCAGGAAGTAGACGTTACAGATTATCAAGAAATTAAAAAGGCATTAGAACGTTCGATTCATGAAATGGGTAGAATTGAGTTACTTTTTAATAACGCAGGAATTGTTATTCAAAAGCCAGTAATTGAGTCAACACCAGAAGAATGGAACCGCGTCATAGATGTAAATCTAAATGGGGTTTATTATGTCGCTCAATTATTTGGTAAGTATTTAGTAGAAAATCAAATCAAAGGTGCTATTGTAAATACAGCATCAATGTCAGGTATTATTGTTAATTATCCACAATTACAGGCATCATACAATACATCGAAGGCGGGTGTTACACATTTAACAAAATCATTAGCTTATGAATGGGCTAAGTACGGAATTCGAGTAAATTGTATGAGTCCAGGATATATGTTTACGGAGCTTACAGCGTTTGTTCGAGAGGATTGGCGAGAACAATGGGCTACATTGACACCAATGAAACGTCTGGGTGACCCAGCAGAATTAGTCGGGGCAGTTATTTATTTATTATCAGATGCAGCATCTTTTACTACTGGAAGCGAGCTTGTAATAGATGGAGGATTTACGATTATTTAAGGTTTGAAAACTAAATATACTGAATAATTAAAAAATATAGTTGTAAACGCTTCCTTTAGATAGTATAGTATGTCTTATTAAGTTGTAATGTCATAACATAGTGATATTACGATAAATTCAAATATAAGGAGGAAAAACAATGAGAGTAAAAAGTTTATGTTGTTTCTAGCATTATTTGCAGTGATGCTTATCACGGCGGCATGTAGTAGGGATTCAAATTCAGCAGAAGATGGAAAAAGTGATGACACATTTAAAGTAGGTTTTGCTATAAAAACGCAAGATTCACCATATTTTGTATCTCTTGTAGAAGCTGTTAAAGAATATGCAAAAGCTGAAGGATGGAAAGTAACTGTACTTGATGCGAATGGTGATTCAACAAAAGAAGCCGAAAACATGGAAACATTTATTTCACAAGGTATGGATTTAATTTTCCTAGACGCAACTGAACCAGATGCAGTAGTACCAAGTATTAATAAAGCAGCTGAAGCTGGTATCCCTGTTATTAACTTAGATAGTGGTGTGGCAGAGGAAGCGAATAATGTAACGACTGTTTACTCTGACAATAAGCAAAATGGTAGATTAGTAGGTTTAGCCTATGCTGAGAAAATGGGCGATGCAGAAATTATTTCAATCATTTTAAGTGGAGCAAAAGGAAATGTAGCAGGTATGGAGCGTCGAACAGGTTTATTTGCTGGTATTTTAGAAGGTAAATTAGGTGTGTCAGAAGACGAGGCTTGGAAATTAGCAAACGAAATGGATGCACAACTTGCTTCAAGTGGTAAAGCTTCAAATGCAGATGCAAAATTTTCTGTAGTTGGTCAAGGATGGGGTGCTTGGACTCGTGAAGCAGGTTTAACTGCTGCGGAGGACCTTATTACAGCAAATCCAAATATTACGACTATATTAGGTGAAAACGATCATATGCTATTTGGTGCTATGACAGCCCTTGAAAATGCTAATAAATCAAATGTAGACATTGTAGCAGCAGCAGACGGTGCTATCGAAGCCTACGATTTAATTAAGGAAGGTAAATATTTCGCAACTGGTGAAAACAGTCCATTCAAGGTAGCTAAATTAGGTGTAGAAATTGCTAAAGAAATTTTAGTGGATGGCAAAGATCAAAAAAGCTATGAAGAAATTACGTTGACTCAACCAGCAGCAGTTACAAAAGATAATGTAGATGAATATTACGAGTTTGGTTTCTAAAAAGTTTCATATAAAGAATCCCTACTTTCTAAAGGTAAGAGTGGGGATTCTATATACATATAATTTATTTAGCTTATTAGTAAGTTGAAGAATAAGGAAGGAGTGTAAGCAAATTGGATTCTAAATACATCATCGAAATGAATCATATATCAAAATACTTTGGTGGTATTCAAGCACTGAATGATGTGCAATTAAAGGTGCAAAAAGGAGAAATACATGCTCTTATTGGTGAAAATGGAGCAGGGAAATCCACACTGATGAAAATATTGGCTGGAGCTTATGCAAAAGATACAGGTACGATTGTTATTGATGGTCTAGAAGCAAAAACAGCAACACCGAAAGCAATGATTGATATGGGAGTTTCGGTTATTTATCAAGAATTTATGCTTGCTCCCGATTTAACAGTTGCCGAGAATATTTATATTGATAAATTAAGCAACAGCGGTATTTTTATAAATTGGAAAAAAATGAGGGAAGATGCACAAAAAGAGTTAGATAAAATTGGGTTTGGTCATATTGATCCGAATACAAAGGTTGGAGAATTAAGTGTAGCCTATCAACAAATTATTGAAATTTGTAAATGTCTTGCGAAAAATTCTAAGATACTTGTATTTGATGAACCTACAGCAGTACTTACTCATTCTGAAACCCAAAAATTATTGGAATTAATCAAAAAATTGCAGGCACAAGGCGTAACAATTGTATATATTTCACATCGTCTTGAGGAACTATTTGCTATTAGCGATAAAATTACTGTATTAAAGGATGGAAAATATATTGATACGGTAGAAACGAAATCAATTTCAAAAGAGCAACTTGTCACAATGATGGTTGGACGAGAAATTCAAACATTATTCCCTGAAAGACAAGCTACAATTGGTCAAGAAGTTCTAAGAGTTGAAAATCTAACTACAGAAGAACTTATTCATAATGTAAGTTTTTCTGTTCAAGCTGGTGAAGTAGTTGGATTTAGTGGTTTAGTTGGCTCAGGTAGAACAGAGACGATGAGAGTTATTTTTGGTGCTTCTCCAAAAAAGGATGGAAAAATTATTTATTTTGGGAATGAAATTAATGTAAAAAGTCCTAAACAAGCCATTAAATTAGGAATTGGTCTATTACCTGAAGATCGAAAAAAACAAGGATTGTTGTTAAAACAATCTATTCGTTTAAATACAACAATGGTTTCCAGTCAATCTAATGGATGGATAGCACACTCTAAAGAAAAACAGAAAGTCGCAATGCTATTAGCTCGTATTAATACAAAGTATGGTTCAACAGAGGATCTCGCTGATAGTTTAAGTGGTGGTAATCAGCAAAAGATTGCACTTGCTAAATGGTTAGCAATTGATACGAAATTAATCATTTTGGATGAGCCAACACGTGGGGTAGACGTAGGTGCTAAAACGGAAATTTATAGGCTTATCAATGATTTGGCGGAAAAAGGCGTTGCTATTATTGTTATTTCCTCAGAAATGCCTGAAATTATAGGGCTTTGCGATCGCGCAATAGTAATGCGTGAAGGACAAATTACAGGAAGCTTAGAGAAAGAATCTTTAACAGAAAATAATTTAATTAAATTAGCGATGGGGGTTTAAGTGATGACATCTACAGCTAAGAAATTTAACTGGAAAGGATTCCTGATTAATAATAATACTTTTATTATTTTACTGTTGCTTATTATTATTAGTGCAATACTTTCTGATACATTTTTAACGACAATGAATATTCGTAATATTTTACTGCAGCAAGCAGGCCCAATACTTGTAGCAATCGGTTTGCTTTATGTTATTTTAGCTGGTGGTATTGACTTATCAGTAGGTTCTATTATGGCATTAGGGGCTACTATATCAGCACTTTTAATTACTGATATAGGATTACATTTTTCTGTATCAATTACGATAGCAATTATAGTGGGACTCTTATTTGGGATTTTTTCTGGTGCACTTGTAGCTTATACAGGTATTCAAGGTTTTGTAGCTACCTTAGCAACAATGACAATTGCTAGAGGGGTGGCCTTTGTTATAACAGAAGGTAGACCAATAAAGGTTGAATCTGGAACAATTAATGTGTTGACGAGTAAAGATTTTCTGTATCCACTTATTTGGATAGCATTGATATTGATTGTGATATTTACACTTATTCAACGTTATACAGGTTTTGGACGCAAGATTGTAGCAATTGGCAGTAATGAAACAGCTGTTCAGTTAGCGGGTGTCCGTACAAAGGTTTATGTGATGTCAACCTATGCAATTTCTGGTGCACTTGCTGCATTAGCAGGAGTGTTTGTAGCTTCACGTACGTCTACTGGTAGTGCCACTATTGGAATGGGACAAGAACTAGATGCCATTGCAGCAGTTGTTATTGGTGGTGCAAGTTTAATGGGTGGGAAAGGCTTTGTATTAAATACAGTAGCGGGTGCTTTGATTCTGGGTCTTATTGGAAACATAATGAATTTAATGGCTGTACCGTCGTACCCTCAGGATATTATTAAAGGAATTATTATTATTGCTGCTGTACTTCTTCAAATTATGACTAGTAAAAAGGAAAGAACTATTTAGATAAAGAAGGGGGAGGTATAGTGAAAACGCTAATTGTTAATGCCGAAAGTGAGCTGTTTTTTAAAGAAGTGCCAATGCCAACGATTACTACAAAACAAGCGCTTGTTAAAATGTTAGCATGTGGTATTTTGTGGTACGGACGCCACAATTATAAAGGGCGGATTTAAAGGCTTTAAGACATCATCATATCCAATTATGCTTGGGCATGAGGCAGTAGGTCGTGTGGAAAAAGTAGGAGCGGAGGTTGTTTCCTACAAAGAAGGAGACATCGTTATATTGCCTTTTGCACCAACAGTTCAACTAGATGATGGAACAATAGCTACTTCAGGCTGGGGTGCTTTTAGTGAATTTGGTGTAATCGATGACCAACAAGCATATGAAGACGATGAATGCCCAGAGGTTGCTTATGCTCAGCAAGTACTGCCTGCTAATCTTTTAATAGAAGAAGCCCCTATTTTTGTAACTTTGCGAGAAGTATATAGTACGATTCAATATTTCGACATTAATGAAGGTGCAACAGTATTAGTTTATGGTAGTGGTCCTGTGGCATTAGCATTCATTAAGTTGATGCAATTAAGTGGTATCGAATCAATTGCAGTAGTTGTTAGAAATGGGGCGAAGGAAGAACTAATGCGTAAGTCTGGTGTAGCAACCATTATTAATACTGAAAACGGATTAGTAAAAGAACAAATCCAAAAAATTTATCCGAACGGTGTTGAATATGTATTAGATGCTGTTGGGAATGAGCGAATTTTGAATGAAGGTCTTACTTTATTAAAAGACCGTGGAGAATTGCTTTGTTACGGTGTTCCTAAAGGAAGCCAACTGCATTTAGATTATGAAGAAGCTCCTGATAATTGGAAAATTAATTTCCAGCAGATACCTTATAAAAATGAAGAAGGTGCTTGTCATGAAAGAGTTCTTCAGTGGGTTGAGGAAGGAAAGTTAGTGTTACGTGATTTTTTATCGGACGTTTATTCATTTGAAAATATTATACAAGCATTTGAAGATTACTTATCTGGTAAAACAGAGCGCAAAGTAGTCATTGTGTATGGATAGAGGAGGAAATGGCATGAAAATGAAGCAAGCCATTATGACAAAGCCCGCCACAATTATATTTCAAGAAGTGGATGTCCCAGCAGTAGGAGACAATCAAGTGAAATTAGCAATCAAAAAAATTGGTGTTTGTGGATCGGATATTCATGTTTATCATGGGCAACACCCTTACCACGCATTTTCCTGTTGTACAAGGTCATGAAATAGCTGCTGAAGTTGTTGAAGTAGGTACTAATGTATTCTCTGTACAAATTGGAACAAAAGTGACAGTCCAACCTCAAGTAGTTTGTGGAGAATGCTTCCCTTGTCAAAATGGCATGTACCATGTCTGTGAGGATTTAAAGGTGATGGGCTTCCAAACAACAGGACTTGCTTCTGAATATTTTGTTGTCGATGCAGATAAATTAACAGTACTTCCTGATAGCCTATCATTTGATAAAGGAGCTATGGTTGAGCCATTAGCTGTTGCTGTACACGCTGTGAAAAGGGTTCTGAATATTGGGGATAAAGATGTGTTAGTAATTGGCGGAGGACCAATTGGAAATCTTGTTGCGCAAACGGCTAAAGCATTTGGGGCAAATAAGGTCGTTGTGTCAGAGCTAAGCGAAGCAAGACTAGAAATGGCTAGAAAAGTTGGATTAGAGATAATTGATAATAAAAGTGAAGATTTACAAGAGGGCATTATTAGGCACTTTGGTATGCGAAAGGCAGATGTGATTTTTGAGTGTGTAGGTTCTTCATTGACTGTAGCAAATTCTATTAATATTGCTAGAAAAGGTAGCACAGTAGTTATTGTAGGTGTTGTGTCGAATCTTACGGAAGTAAATATGGGTTTTGTTCAGGATCGAGAGCTACAAATTTTAGGTACGGCAATGTATCAATCACAAGATTTTGATAAAGCTGTCGAGTTATTAATAAATAAAGAAGTTGAGGTTGAATCATTATTTACAAATCATGTGAAATTTGAAGATTATCTAGAGGCGTATCATATTATTGAGGACAACAAAGATAAAGTAATGAAGGTCGTTATTGATGTTGATTAATATGATTTAAGCTTCATGTAAAAGGAGAGAAGCAAATGCCGAAAATCTTAATTATGCCAAAATCATTTCAAAAATATAAAGAAAAGCCAATAGAAATGCTAACAACTATGGGTTATGAAGTAATCGAAAATACGACAGGTAAAACATTGACAGAGGAGCAATTATTGAGCTTCACAGATCAAGATGTTGTAGGGATTATTGTTGGTGTAGACCCTTTTACAGAAGAAGTATTACACAAGTTTACTAGTTTGAAGGCAATCTCAAAATATGGTGTAGGAATGGATAATATTGATTTACAGGCAGCTACAGCACAAGGGATTAAGGTGGAAAATGCAAAAGATACAAATAATATTTCGGTATGTGAATTAGCACTTGCTTTAAT
Organism: Lysinibacillus sp. NPDC056232; assembly: GCF_042267565.1. Taxonomy (NCBI): domain Bacteria; kingdom Bacillati; phylum Bacillota; class Bacilli; order Caryophanales; family Bacillaceae; genus Lysinibacillus; species Lysinibacillus sp. NPDC056232. The sequence goes on from NZ_JBHJTF010000001.1 coordinate 325,283, forward strand.
GTTTGAATGCGCAAGAAAGCTGTCCTCCACAATCAAAGGTGTCAAAGATTTCGGATGGGATCGTTCTATCGGAATTGAACTAACAGGCAAACATTTATTGATTGTCGGTGGCGGGAAAATAGGAAAAGAAGTTGCGAAACGTGCTAAAGGCTTAGCGATGGAAGTTACGATTTACGATCCATATATGCGAGATGAAGAATTCCTTCAAGCACATCAAATTGGTTATGCGACTGATTTTACAGAAATTATTCAGCAAGCAGATATCATTTCTTTGCATTTACCTGCGACATCTGAAACAAAGCATATTATGGATGCTGCAGTTTTTGAAAATATGAAACCGTCTGCGATGCTCATTAATACAGCACGTGGGGAATTAGTAGATGAACAAGCGCTACTAAGTGCATTAGTTCAAGGACAAATTGCTATTGCTGCTCAAGATGTTTATTCGGTGGAGCCACCAGAAGTAGGCGATGCTCTTGTTCAACTCGATAATTTTATTTTAACGCCACATATTGGTGCTTATACAGAGGAAGCAGTAGAGCGTATGGCGATTGTTTCAACACAAAATATACTGAACCTGTTGAATGAGCAGGGGTGAATAGTAGAATGCAAATGACTATTACAACGATAACTGGTGAAAAGGGAAGAAATGAACTTGGCATTACGCAACCACATGAGCATCTTTTTTTAAAAAAAGGCATTCCGATGCAGGTAGATACGTCACTTGTTATTGATGACTATGAAAAAACGAAAAATGAAGTGCTATTGGCAATGTCGCATGGTGTTCAAACAATTGTAGATGCGCAGCCAATCGGTGCTGGAAGGAATGCAGCATTGTTAAAAAAAGTATCTGAAGAAAGTGGGCTAAATATCATTGCATGTACAGGTTTTCATAAGCTTGTATTTTATAAAAGCGATCATTGGATACATGGCGCCTCTTCAGGGGAATTGACGGAATTATTTGTTAATGAATTAACAAATCATCTTTATCAGGATGGTGAGGACAACTGGCCGTCTACAAGCATTGATGGAAAAGCAGGACTTATTAAAACTGCGGCAGATATGCAAGGGGTAGCAGGTCGATATTTCTCATTATTTAAGGCGGCAGCTACAGCTTCAAAATTAACGAATACAACCATTATGTCTCATACAGAACTAGGCTATCATGCTTTAGAGCAGATTGCTTTTTATGAAAAACATGATATAGCACCTGAAAAACTGATTATTTGTCATTTAGACCGAAAGACGGAAAACTTGGAGTATATGCTCCAAGTAGCTGAAAGTGGCGTTTATATCGAGTTAGATACAATTGGTCGTTTCCGTTATCATTCGGATGAAGATGAGGTAAATATGATTTTAAGACTTTTAGACAAGGGACATGAGGACCGTATTTTACTTAGTCTTGATACAACAAATAAAAGGATGCGTCATTACGATGGCGGCCATATAGGCTTAGATTATTTACAGACAACATTTTTACCAATGCTAAAAAAAGCAGGAGTTAGTGACAGCATGATCAGAAAAATGACGATAGACAATGCTGCTCGCGCATTAGCAAAGTAAGTGGGAAGGATGACTAAACATGGCTAGCATACCGCAAGTAGCAACCGCACCAACGATGTATTTTATAGGTGTGACAACAACTAAATCTTCTATTATGAGGATTTTTCCAGAATGGATGAAAGTTTTAGGTTTTCCAGAGGCAAAGTTATTCGGCATTGATTTACCTATTCATGCAACGAAAGAGGAATATAGAGCAGTTGTTGATTTTATTAAAAACGACCCACTATCATTAGGTGCGCTTGTGACAACGCATAAAATTGATATTTATGCCGCAGCTAAAGATTTATTTGACGAACTAGATGAATATGCTCAAATGTTTGGTGAATTATCATGTATATCTAAACGCAATGGCAAACTAGTAGGTCATGCTAAAGACCCGATTTCTAGTGGACTAGCATTACAGCGTTTTATTCCTAGCGGATATTGGCAAAAGCATAATGGAGGGGTCATGCTATTAGGTTCTGGGGGTAGCGCTATAGCTATTTCATCTTATTTATTGAGTAAAGATAAAGGGCAAGAGACTCCTCAACGTATGATTATTACCGATTTAGATATGAAACGCTTGGAAGAAATCGAGCATATTTTACAAGATGTAAATAGAAAAGCAAATGTCGAATATCATTTAGTTACCTCACATGAACAAACAGATGAATTATTATCTTCATTACCGTCAAATTCATTGGTCATTAATGCAACTGGATTAGGAAAAGACCGTAAAGGATCGCCGATTAGTGATAAAGCTGAATTTCCACGCGATAGTCTTGTATGGGAATTAAACTATAGAGGAGAATTAGATTTCCTTCATCAAGCAGAGAAGCAAAAACAAGTCAAAAATTTACGTGTAGAAGATGGCTGGATTTATTTTATACATGGCTGGACACAAGTGATTTCTGAGGTTTTTGATATTCAGCTGACAGATAAAATAATGGAAGAAATCGAGCTTACTTCAACGATTAAAAGGTGGAGGGATTAATATGACGCAGTCAGTAAAAGCATTTACTACAGATTTTGATTTAACTACAGGTTTATCTAAAAAAACACCTTCAGTTAAACGTCAACTATCAAGTATGAAGAATATGTATGCCAATCAACAAGCATATAATGGGAAGCTACAAAACGAAAATAATCCGTTAATTTATGAATTTTATGAACTGGATATCCCACAAACAAGTGGTGACATCTTATTTGGTACGAGCGTTCTATATCCTGGCAAAGTGGGCGAGGAGTACCATATGACAAAAGGACATTTCCATACAATTTTAGAAACAGGTGAAGTATATTATTGCCTAAGCGGAGAAGGGTTTATGTTAATGGAGAACCCAGAAGGTGATTGGCAAATTGAAAAATTCAGCCAAGGTCAAGCAGTTTACGTCCCACCGCGTTACGCACATAGAAGCATTAATACAGGTAATAAGCCACTTATTACTTTTTATGCATTTCGTGCAGATGCTGGCCATGATTATGGCACAATCGAAACAAAAGGCTATCGCAAGCTAGTCGTTGAAAAAGATGGTCAGCCTGAGGTTATTGATAATCCTAAGTGGAATTAAGGGGTGTCACAATGATTACAAAACACAATACATTAAAGCAGATTACAGATGCTGGACTTGTCGCAGTTGTACGTGCAGATAATATTGAACAAGCCAAAAAAATTACCGAAGCAGCCTTAAATGGCGGTGTTTCTGCAATTGAGATTACTTATACCATTTCAGGTGCAACAAAGGTGATTGAAGAACTGGCTAATACTTTCCAATCGGATATTATTTTAGGAGCTGGCACAGCATTGGATGCTGAAACAGCTCGAATCGCAATACTTGCAGGGGCAAAATATATCGTTAGTCCAAGCTTTAACATAGAAACAGCCAAGCTATGTAATAGATATCAAATTCCTTATATGCCAGGTGTTATGACAATTGAAGCAGCGATACAAGCAATGGAATATGGTGCAGATTTGCTAAAGGTGTTCCCTGGCGAGTTAATGGGACCGAAAGTAATTAAAGCATTTAAAGGACCTTTACCACATGCTAATTTAATGCCTACAGGCGGTGTCAATATTAGTAATGTAGGTGAATGGATTCGTGCAGGCGCTGTAGCTGTAGGAGCGGGTGGTAGTCTTATCGGCAATCCAGAGGTTGATGGATACGATAAAATTACACAAACAGCAAAAGTATTTATACAAGAAATACAGCAAGCAAGAAATAACTAAACTCGAAGCAGGTCCTGACGAACACTGTAAAAGCATGTTTATGTTGCAGGATGTTGAGAAATTTTCACATTTCTCAACATCCATATTTTGTATAATGTTGATGAAGGAGGTTGCATATGGACATAGAAAGCATTATTTTCGATTTGGATGGGACACTTTGGGATTCAAGAAAAACAGTAGCGCAATCATGGACGCAGGTAGTTCAGGCGTCTCCTTACGGTAAAGGGAAGATAACCGAAGAGGATTTATCTAAAACGATGGGCTTACAAATTAAAGAAATAGCTGCTGTATTATTTGATTATCTTGATGAAGAAAAGCAGATGGAGCTTATTTTAGCATGCTGCCAGCAAGAGCAAGATGATTTATTACGTAATGGCGGTAATTTATATCCGCAGTTAGAAGAAACTTTACTAGCTCTTTCAAAAAAATTCCGCTTGTTCATTGTGAGCAATTGTCAGGAGGGCTACATAGAAACATTTTATGCATTTCATAAACTAGAGAAATATTTTCTTGATTTTGAAAATCCGGGGCGTACAGGCCTGTCAAAAGGAGAAAATATTCAATTAATTATGGAAAGGAATCACATAAAAAACGCTGTATATGTGGGAGATACACAGGGAGATATGCTTTCTGCAAAGTTTGCAGGGATTCCCTTCGTTTTTGCTTTATATGGTTTTGGTAAACCAGAGGAGTATGACTATATCATCGAAAAGCCATTTGATTTATTAAATATATTTTAAACAGAGTATAGAGTCTGTCTTTTCTGACGGTCTCTCTACTCTGTTTTGGTTAAGGAGAGTAGGGAATTTTAACATCATATTTATTTGTACAAACAAACCTGCTGGGAAAGCTGAGTAGGAAGTGTACTCGGACAAAAATCCATTTAGCTTGGATTTTTATTTTGAAATTTGGATTCCGATTAAGTAACAGAAATGAAAGTAGCCAAGAATGTTCATAGATATCATTCTTGGCTTTTATTTTTTTACATTAATCTATTTTCTTAAAGAATAAACATTAATGTCATAAAAAGATTCTTTGGATTCTTCATATTCCTGAAATGTTCCTTCAAAAGTAAAATTCAATTTCTCTACTACTTTTATAGAATTCCTATTACCAGGCTCTATTTTTGCTTCAATTTTAGTTATGCTTAAAGTGGTGAAAGCATAATCAATCAAAGCGGAAATACATTCTGGCGCATAGCCCTTTCCCCAATAAGCTTTAGCAAGATCATAGCCAATTTCCGCTGTAGCGCTCTCTACGTCAAAAGAATTGAATCCACAAGAACCGATAATCTCATTGGATTCCTTCTCAATAATTGATAAGCGAATAGCCTTGTGCTCCTTAGCTAGTTGATCAAAAAGCTCAATCATTTCCTTCGCTTGTTCTTCATGAGTAAAATTGGTGATATTCATAAATTTCGTCACATCGGGATCTGACCAAATTTTAAATAAACTATGTGTATCAGCCATCTTCATTTTTCTTAAATATAATCTTTTTGTGTAAATTTGTTCTATCAATACTTTTACCTCCAAGTTTTAATTAATAAGTTTGGATGAAAAATATTGCTATCTGCGCATAATTCAGTCCCTTCAAATTTCATGTATCTATTATACAATAATTCTAGTAATTTCTAAAATGTTAATCTGTATGAAGAGATACAAAAGAATAGGGGAAATGATCATGTTCAAGGTAACGACCGAGAATTACTCGATTATCAAAGAAATAATAGAAAGCGCGCCAACATTTGTCTACAGTATTCTAGATCAGGTAATAGAAGGTGCTGTCTATGCCGACAATGAAAGCCTTCATTCACTACTGTTTCAAACCAAATCAGGAATATACTATGTTTATGGTGATTCATCCAGCGAGCAAGTCATAAGTAAACTCGCGGCTTTACTACAAGAATCTATTGAGGAAAGTAAACGTTTCACATTATTTTCTTACTCAGATGATTGGAACACAAAAATTGGACAACGATTAGATGGTCTTGTGAAAAAATTCGAAAGATACACTTTTACTTTTGCTATAGATGCTTATAACGATAGAGAAAGACGAGAACCGCTAGACTACGAATTCATTAAAATCAAGCAGCGTCAAATTGAGCATTGTTTAGAATTTGACAATCAATATTATGAGGAATACTGGGGTTCTACCGATAATTTCCTTGAAAATGGTTTTGGTTTTTGTCTTCAGCATGAAAATAAGATTATTAGCGAAGCGGTTTCTATTTTTAAATCACATCAATTAGCAGAGGTTGATATAGTTACTGATCCGAATTATAGAGGTAAAGGATTAGCAAGCTTCATTGCAGAGAAATTTATTGATTTTTGTATTTTAAATGATATACAGCCTTGTTGGGATTGTGATATTCACAACCAAGCATCTTATCATTTAGGCACTAAGCTAGGATTTACTAACCCGCAAAAATATGCAATTTATATAAAATCTAAATGTTCATAAAAAATGCTCACGGTGAAAAAATATTTTATTAAAAGTCAAGGCTGAAACTATTTTAAATAGTGAATTCTTATTTAATGTTACATATTATATGTATAGAAATTAAAGGATAGAAGAGCCTAAATAAATGCGCTCTATCTATCCTCTTTTTTACCAGAATGACCCTATTTACTACAACAACTAATTTGTTCGCTAATCAATCTAATGTTGCGGTAATTCAAAAGGAGCTCTCAAAGATTGTTGCTTCCAGTTTGGCTACCTTCTTCCAATGAAATAAATGAACTACAAAGGTTTTGAATGGTGGAAATTCTAAATTCTACCCATTTAACTTTATTTATACAAATCTACTATAGAGGAGCACGATGATGAAAAAGAAGTTTTTATCCTTACTCATGGCCATTATAATGGTCCTATCTGTTAGCGTATCGGTGTATGCCGATGAAACGTCGCCACCAGCGACAAGAGGAGAGATCGTTAAAACCTTGTTGATGGCAGCAGACGCTTATCAACCAGAAATTAATAAAGAAGCCGTTATGCAAGGCTCTAAAAACGGAGATTTAAGAGAGAATGAGCCAGCTAAGAAGGTTGAAGCTTTAGTCATGTTGAGCAGGGCATTCGGCAAATTGCCAAAGCCTGTCGGAAATGATCAGCGCAGTGGAACATTTGGCGTCGAGTTCACAGATGTACCCGCTTGGGCTAAGAAAGATATCAATAAACTGTCAAAAGCAGGCGTACTGACGGGCAACCCTGACGGCACATTAGGCGTAAATGACACGATTACGATCGATGAGTTCCAAAACATTATTGCCAGAATTTGGACGCTTAAAGGCTCCCATTTAAATGACGATTTTTATGAAGCGATCAATAAGGAATGGTTAAATAAATCGACAATTCCGGCAGGAGAAATCATGGGCGGCGTATTTTCAGAGCTGTACAAGCAAAATAACGATAAAATAGAAAAAATAATAGATGAGCTCGTTGGCAAACAGTTCGCAGAAGGAACAAAAGAACAAAAAATTGCCGACTTCTATTCGACAGCGTTAGATTCAAAAAATAGAAATAAACAAGGGATTGAGCCCATCCAAAAATATGTAAAGGCAATTGACGGGGCTAAAACGCTTGATGAACTCGTTCAAGCAGATCTTATCCTGGAGAAAGAATTGGGTCTAACCTCATTATTCAGCTTTTCAATCATGAACGATGCAAAGAACAGCAGTGAAAATGCTTTGTATTACTCTGGATTAACTACTGGTCTGGATAAGAACAGCTTTGTAACGGAAGACTCGAAAGCGAAAAAAGCCTATATTCAATATATGACCAGACTTCTTGTGGCATCGGGCGAGGAAAAGTCTGCTGCGAAAGCAATTGCCGAGAAAGTTTACGAAATGGAGAAAAGCTTAGCTTCTGTATCGCTTGAACCTCATGAACAAGGCGACGTCAATAAATACTATAATCCGTATACAATCGAACAATTCGATGACATGTTCAAAACAATAGATATGAAACAAGTCTTGAAATCGATGAAAGTCGACAGTGCTGATAAAGTGATCGTAACCGATGTGAAGCTGGCGAAAAAAGGCGCGGATCTCTTGACTGAGACTAATCTTAACGTACTTAAAGCTTACTCCAAAGTGCAATTGCTTATGGCAACAAGCGGTTCGTTGTCAGATGAATTCAGAGATGCTGCAATTGAGTTTGACGCAACGTTATACGGCGTTACAGGTGAAAAAACAGCTCAAGAAATCGCAGTAGCCAAGACAACTGGCACAATGGGCGGATATTTGGAGCAAATGTTTGCCGAGAAACATTTTTCACCAGAAGCTAAAAAAGATGTTGAGCAAATGGTAGAGAAGTTAATTGCTACGTATGAGGAAAGAATCAAAGCTCTTGATTGGATGTCAGAAACAACAAAAGCGAAAGCAATTAAAAAGCTGGATACGATGGTTGTTAAGATCGGTTATCCAGATAAATGGGATACGACATTAGATAAAGTAGCTATCAAGACATATGACGAAGGCGGTTCGCTGTTCTCTAATACCGTCACAGTAAACAAAGCATACATTGATGACATGAAAGCCAAGCTAGGAAAACCCGTGGACAGAACGAAATGGGCAACGAGTGTATATACCGTAAATGCTTTCTACAATCCTTTTAATAACGAAATTACGTTCCCTGCCGGTATTCTTCAAGCGCCTTTCTATGATGTTAAAGGTAAACCTGAAGCAAACTATGGTGCCATTGGCATGGTCATTGGCCATGAAATCAGCCATGCATTTGATAACAACGGATCTGCATACGACGAAAATGGAAATGCAAATAACTGGTGGACAGAAGAGGACTTTAAGAAATTCAAAGAGAAAAACCAGAAACTGATTGAGTTCTATAATGGAATTGAGATTATTCCGGGTGTGTTGAACGACGGTCAGCTTACACTAAGCGAGAATGTCGCTGATTTAGGTGGAATGGCTGCTTCACTGCAAGTTATATCCAAAATGAGTAATCCGGACTATAAAGCATATTTCGAAAGCAATGCAGAAGTGTGGAAATCCACAACCACAAAAGAATTTGCAGCGATGCTGAGCAAAAACGATGTACATTCAGCCGCTAAAATTCGGGTAAACCGCACGATTGTAAACTTCCAGCAATTCTATGATACCTATGGAATTAAGCTTGGAGATGGCATGTATGTAGCTCCGGAGGATCGAGTTTCCATCTGGTGAAAATTAGAGCAGATAGAGCAATTCCGATAGCACTTACATTAATAAAGGTAAAGAGGCTGTCTAGGAAGTCCTTTTTAGAGTAAGGCTGTTTTCCTCAAAGATTGTTGCTGTTAAAACAAAAAGGCAGATTTAATCTACAAAACGTGTAGAATAAATTCTGTCTTTTTGTTTCGATATTTCGTGAATCGAAAATGTAACTAAAGCACCCGATAATTTAAGTGTATTCATTCACAAACTAAGTTGATTTTGCATAATCACATTTTTCTACTATTATATTTTTTAATTATAGTAACTGAAATCGCAAGAAGAAATATGATAAGACTATTTATTAGTAAATAGTAGGCAAGATTCAGCCCGTAGAATACCGCAAAGGCATCACGAATAATAAATAGTGCTAATAAGCTTCCTAGGCCACCAAATACACCTGCTAGTAGTAATATTATGAAAGCAGTAGAATATAGATTTTTCTTTTTTTTGAAGAATATAAACCCAATAACATTTGCCATAACGATAAAAAAGCCCATAAGAATTAAGAAAAAAACTTCCATTTAACTCCCTCTTTTCAAAAAACGATTTTTCTTAATGGGATAACTATCCCTTGGATTACTTTTCCTTCTAGACTCATTATATACAATAAATGTAATTAAGGTGGAGTATTGTACAAATTTCCCTAATAATACTATCACCAGTTTAAGATAGTTTAAGATGATATATCCAATCTTTAATTACTGAACAATATGTGAAAATTAATAAATAAGGTGTAACCCACTTTTATTTGCGAATATCCAAGAATTTGTGAAGAATCATATTGAAGAAGATAGCTAAACTGGAAGCAACAATCTTTGAGAGCTCCTTTTGAATTACCGCAACATTAGATTGATTAACGAACAAATTAGTTGTTGTAGTAAATAGGATCATTTCTGGTAAAAAAGAGGATAGATAGAGCGAATTTATTTAAGCTCTTCTATCCTGTTAATATATACATATAATGTGTGACATTAAATAAGAATTCACTATTTAAAACAATTTCAGCTTATAACTTGACTGTTCATAAAAAAATAACATCGTGAGCTTTCTTTATTATTTAAAAGAACCCATTGCGCATTTCAAAGATATTGTAAAACAATCTAGCATCTCTAGCCATTTTACTATTAGCGTTCATTTGTGGTCGTAAGCAGTTTTGGAACATTTCATCGCAATATCTTGATCTACCATATCGAGCATAACATTCGTCGTGTAATTTGCAGCATGAATCTACGGCATTGATAGGTCTACCTGGTCCTGAACATCCTGGTCCACAGTATTTATAACCGGGGTAGCAAAAACCAAATCTGCGGTGTCTGTACATTATCTATTCTCCTTTTTAAAAGAAATAATTGTTACTATAAAATATGAAATTTTTGCTTTTAGAAAGGGATTAAAAACTAATGTAAGCGAAAAAAGGCATTAACTTATGAGAAAAATCTATAAATGTAAGGTTCCTGTAAGCTTATAAAAAAACTGCTGTAAGGATGGAAAGCTAAAATAGCTATAGTGCAGTAAAGTTTGAAAGATAAGGAGTTTTAAAGAATGAATCCATCCGTACCTCAAAAAGAAAGAATCGTTTCCTTAGACATTATTCGTGGGTTAGCGTTATTTGGCATTTTGTTTATTAATGTAGCGGCCTACCAGATAATAGTAGAGGGAGGTCCGATGCCTGACTATAGTGGAATTAATGGTATTATTAGTACGCTTATTGGTATTTTTATTGAGAAGAAATTCTTTTCGATTTTTTCATTCCTCTTTGGTGTAGGTTTTTATATTTTTGCTTCGCGTGCAGAAGCTCGTGGCGATAAGCCAAGATGGCGTTTTGCAAGACGTTTACTAGCTTTATTGTTAATTGGCATTGTTCATATTTTTGTTTTCTGGGGATCAATCCTTGCTATTTATGCAGTAATAGGTTTCTTACTGATACCTTTTTATCATGCAAAGATTTCAACAATTAGTAAATGGTTATTTGCGATTATTACTGTTCATATCCTGTGTATTCTTGGACAAATATTAATGCCAAATCAAGAAGCCTTTTCAACTGTTTTTGGTTTATTAGGAAATGATGCAATTACTATTTTTATCATGTTTTTAACTGGTTTTTTAGTAGCAAAAGCTGATTGGATTAGTCATGTAAGTGAATACTCAAAACAAATAAAGTGGCTACAATTTGTGACGTTCCCACTTTTTGTTGGCATTTCAATATGGATTTGGTTTGCAGCTCAAGGTGGATACGAAAATCTAAATTCCGTTATTAGTTTAGGGGTAATTCCGACAACGTATTTTTACTTAGCTTGTCTATTTGTTATGTTAGAAAATAAGAAAATTGCGAAGCTGCTTAAGCCAATTGGACGAGTTGGGCAAATGGCATTTACAAACTATTTAGCTCAAAGCTTTATTGGCCTAGCTCTTATGTCGTTAATGGGGCTTGAAGTTGTTTCACCTTCTGATGCGGTGATTATTGCAATCTTAATTTTTATCATTCAAATTATCTTTAGTGTCATCTGGTTCAAATTCTTTAAAATGGGGCCATTTGAAAAGCTATGGCGCTTTATGACATATGGAAAAAAAGCAGTACCGACTAAATAAATATCTTTGCGCGAAACTCCCTGGAGATGAATGATTCCAATCCACCAGGGGGTTTTTAGTGCTATGATAATATGTATGAATTTGTAAAAAATGAAACCTAAAGAAGGGGATATCCGTAAATTAGGTATCGACATAAAGGAGAAATACGAAATGGCAAAACAAATGAAAAAATATATAGCAGTCACAACAGCATCATTTATGGCTATGCAATTAGCCGCGTGTGGGAATACAGAAAGTCAAAATGTCGGGGAGTCCTCTGCCTCTTCAGCTGATACAAATAATGTAACGGAAGAAAACAATGCGGCAACAGCTAGTGATGATTTACAAAGTGTCTATAACAGCGACATGGCAAATGCATGTGATGAATGGAAAGAAAGTGATGATGGTTCGTTCGAGTGTTTAGATGAAAATTCGCCTCATTATGCACATCATTTCTTTAATGGACTTATGTATGCAACTGCCGGAGCAATGCTAGGAAGTGCCATTTATAAAAGCCGCAATCTAAAGGATGGTACAGATAGAGAGGATAGAGGTGGCGGTTCAGCAGTGCCACGTACGAATCATAGTAATGCTAGCGAAAGTAAAAATACAAATGGAATTACTACGAACGGCTCTCAAAATTCGTCTGGTACAACATCTAATAGTTCAAATAACTCAACAACAAATAGCTCTAATTCAAATACAAGCGGTTCCAACTCTTATTCGAGTGGTAAGCGTTCATTCTCAAATAGTTCAGATTCATCTTCGAATAGTTCTTATTCAAATCACTCATCGTCCAGCACTGGAAAATCAGGCTTTGGCTCAGGTGGTGCCTCTCGAGGTGGCTCTTCATCTTCTTAAAAGGAGAAATCAATATGGACAATTATTTTCAACAACGCCAAGCATTTTATTCTAAATTCCCTAATTTCTTTCCAGACTTTGAGAATCTAGAGTACGCCTTATACGATGTACTAGATTTACCCAAAGAGAAAATCGATGAAATTAACTATGCATCTACTATACTTTGGAAAATATTTTTAAAGGTTGGCAAACAATTTAAGTATTTATTGGATGAACAACTTTTAGCACTAGGCATTCGTTCTGAAATGCTGCCATACATCCAATTAGATTATTTACAGCAACAATCGATACTAGCTCGCTTCGATTTTATATGTACAGAGGACGGACAAATAAAATGTCTTGAATTAAATGGTGAAACGCCATTTCTTGTCCAAGAAACCTTTGAGATCAATGAAGCGCTTTGTCAGCATTTAGGATTTGATAGTCCGAATGATGTTTCGGCATTACATAAAACCTTGTCTGGTGCACTTTTTGCGGCTATGCATTATTTAAATGATGTGAAAAAACCTAAAATCATCATTACAGGGAAAACGGCTGCGGAAGATTATGAGGAATATTGTCAGGTACAGTTTTTAAAGAAATGTATACCTTTTGATGTGGAATATGTTCCTATACAAGAGCTTATCATTTTTTCTAGTAACACTGCTAATATAGCTCGTGGCCTATATACGCCAGCCATGGAGAAAATTGATATTTTATATCGTCCTGCACACCCAGTAGAGTTTTTAATAGATGATATGTCTTCCGATGGTGAGCGTATAGGTCTACAATTATTGGAACTTGTAAAAGACGGGCAGCTTGCTATTATTAACGCACCCGCTGCATATGTATTGCAATCGAAAATTTTATTATGGCTGATTTGGGAGCGAAAAGATGATCCGCTTCTTTTTAATGCAGAAGAGCGAGCTGCTATTCAGAAATATATGTTGCCAACATACCTTTCGGCAGAACCATTTGTTCAGGAAAGCTTGCCGTTTGTCAAGAAACCTGTCTATTCGCGGGAAGGGAATACTGTAGAAATTTATGCAGGGGATGGTACGAAAACAAATGCCTCTGTGTATACCCATTATGATGATAATTTGTTTATTTATCAGCAATATGTAGAAATGCCCTCTATAACGATAAAGCTTAAGGAAGGATTACAAACAAAGAAATGGTTAATCGGCTCATTTATCGCTGATAACCGTGCATGTGGCTTATCTTGTAGAGTAGGCAATCAAATTACAGAATGGGATTCCCACTGGTTAGCTGTTGGATATAGGGAAGAAGCTTAAATAAAAATCGGCGAGACTTTCTATAAAGTTTCGCCGATAATGATGCAATGTTACTCGTTCTAGCTTTTACGGACGTCAATCCATTCTTTATATGGTGTATAGGTTTCTAATACAGAAATAGTAAGCCCAATGGCGGTGTTGCTACTGCCACATGCATGGAATATTAGCCTCGTAAATCTTTATTTTTTTCTCGTTTATAGTCTTGTCTAAAGAAAATAAGGGAAAGTATCAGTAAAATTATTGGAAGAAAAAAGAATCCAGAGTCATATTTAACTGAGTGCTCCATTTTAAGTCCAAACAAATAAATGAATAAAATAAAAGAAACAGATAAAGAGATTGTTCCCGCTATAGTTTTCATTGCAAGCCCCCCGTTATATTTTCTTACACCTCGATACTCCTAAATATTTTATACTTTCAATTTAAATGTAGTAAGGCTTTTTTCTGGTATTAGAATGAAACAACTATATAAACCTTAAACATTACTAAAAAATATGTTTCGCTTTAAAAAACATCTTGCATGCTGCCGCTTCGCTTTCGCGCAAAAAACATTTGTTGGCCTAAAGCCTCTGGCGGATTAAAGTATCGCCGATAATTATTTTACTCGCTCCAGCCTTTGCAGACATCAATCCAGTCTTGATATGGAGTATAGGTTTCTAATTCAGAAATAGTAAGCTCAATGGCGGAGTTGCTACTGCCACATGCAGGGAATACTGTTGTGAAGCGTTTAAGTGATTCATCTAAATAAATAGCAACGCCCTCATTCACGCCAAAAGGACAAACACCTCCTACATCGTGTCCAATCTTTTCAAGTACTTCATCTTTTCCAAGCATCTTTGCTTTTGTACCAAAGGCAGCTTTAAATTTTGCATTGTCGACTTTGGCATCGCCTGCAGCAACAATTAATATCGCTCCATCGTTCACGAGAAACGATAAGGATTTCGCAATGCGTTCAGGCTCGCACCCGAGTGCCTGTGCAGCTAGTTCAACGGTCGCCGAGCTTTCGTTTAGTTCCTGTATTTTGTGTTGCACATTCCATTGTGCTAAATGTTCACGTGCTTTTTCAATTGCCATATGTAATACCTCCTTACAATACTATGTTTTATTTTAACATAATTTTCTGAATACAACGCTGTTTATCTTTCTGAATGGTTAGGTATAAGTAGAAAAGACCTGAATAGTTTGCTATACTAGTAGCACAATCAAATAGGATAGTTTTCTAGGGTTCCGTAGCAATGCTAGTCTGGTCCGAGAGAAAACCACAAATTGATTTTGTGACACGGAAGGATAAAAGCCTGGGAGATACTGTTTACAACAGTGTTTCTTAGGCTTTTTTTATTTTGGTTACTGGGGAAGGGAGTTAAAGAAAAATCTTAGTTCAGGAATAGACAGAGTGAAGTGCTCGGGTAGGTCAGAGAACTGATCGGGTATGTCGGAGAAGTGATCAGGTAGGCCAGAGAACTGATCGGGTATGTCAGAGAAATGCTCAGGTAGGCCAGAGAACTGATCGGGTATGTCGGAGAAGTGATCAGGTAGGTCAGAGAACTGATCGGGTATGCCGAAGAAGTGATCAGGTATGCAAGAGAAATGCTTAGCTAGGTCAGTAATTTGATCAGGTATGCCGGAGATCACTCACTTTGCTCAAAGGGAACTGTCCAATAATAGTCATTCATCCGTGTTTAACAATAAAATGGAGGAATTCGCAATGAACAAACAATGGTTAAGTGTCGTAATTGCTGCTTTTTTTGAAGTCGGCTGGGTTATTGGATTGAAGCATGCAGGGAATGCCCTCGAATGGATTGGTACCGCTATTGCAATTGTTGTTAGCTTTTATTTATTAATTAAGGCTGGAGAAAGCTTACCAGTCGGTACTGTTTATGCAGTATTCGTAGGATTAGGGACAGCGGGTACTGTATGTGCGGATAGCTTACTGTTCGGAGAGCCATGGAAATTAGCTAAGATTTTATGTATTGTCGTTTTACTTGCAGGGGTCGTCGGTTTAAAGCTAGTGACAGGTGAGCCTAAAGAAAAAGAGGTGAACGAATAATGGCATGGGTTGCATTAGTAGTCGCGGGACTATGTGAGATGATGGGTGTTTATATGATTAGTAAATATAATGATGCTAAAAGTATAAAAAATTTGGTGTTATTGATTTTCGTATTTACTTTGAGCTTTGCTGGCCTTGCATATGCTATGGAAACATTACCAATGGGGACAGCCTATGCAATTTGGACAGGAATTGGAGCGGCAGGTGGCGCTTTACTAGGAATGTTGTTTTTCAATGAATCCAAGGATTGGAGACGTATTGTTTGCATTACTCTTGTTTTAGGGTCAGCTATATCTTTGAAATTATTATCTTAGCTAATAGTTTAAATAGTCGCCTGGCATCGGTCAAATCGTTGTAGGGTGACTTTTTTATTTATCATACCCGACAAAAGTTCGCTGTTGCTTTAAAAAGAAATAAATAACATATTTAAATATTATTCAAAATTTGTTAAAATAAGGATATGCATTGTTGGTGTTTAGGAGTTCTTGAAATTTTTCTAAGTAGATGTTAATTATTCCTATGAGGCTATGTTATTTTATATAGCATGTGGAGCTATTTAATGATATGGAAGCAGTCTTAAATGATGTTCTTCAATCAAGTTATGAAAAGCCTTTAAAAAAAGACAGACAACCACTCATTAGTTGTCCGTCAATTTTTAACTTCTTTCAGCAAGTGTCTTTTGTAGCGAAAGCGAAGCGTCAGCTACAGAAGTCTCCCACCTCTATAGGTGGTGAGATGAATGCAGGTTTAAGTTGCTTTTCAATGGGTTTCCAAACATCCGCTGAAATAGAGGAACTCAGTCTAAGAACGCCACGTCCTGTGGCAACGACTGAGTGACCAACTTCGGTGCTGCTGACGCTGCGTTAGCACTACGCTTTCGCGCAAAAAACATCTGTTGGCCTAAAGCCTCCGGCGGATGTCACAGAATCGGCTTTGTGCATGCACAAAGCCGATTCAGGACGCAATTATGCCGAGGCATAATTGATAGAATTATTTTTTTACATCCTTCGTCCATTCAGCAACTTTGTCTGCATTGTCTGCAATCCAATCTTTAGCGGCTTGTTTTGGGTCTTTGCCATCCATAACTTCTAGCATAACGCTCTCTAAGTCTTCTGATGTCCAATGGAAGTTATCTAGTACAGAATATACATCTGGTTGATCTTCTTTTAACCCTTTACGAGCGAATGTGTTAATCGTTTCTTCGCCACCATAAATACCTTTTGGATCTTCTAAATATTTAAGGTCATATTTAGCGAATTTCCAGTGAGGGGACCAGCCAGTCACAACGATGTCTTCTTTGTTTTTAATCGCTTTAGCAAGAGAAGTTGTCATAGCACCAGATGAAGATGTTAATAGGTTCCAATCTGCTAAGTTATCATATTCATCTAAAGCTTTTTCAGTAGCAGCTGTAATCCCAGCACCAGGCTCAATACCTGTAATTGTGCGATCTGCTTGCTTTTTTAAATCTTCAATCGAATTAACGTCCATATAGCTTGGTACTACTAAACCTATTTTGGCACCAGCAAGGTTTTCACCTAGCTCATCAAGATCAGCCTTATATTTTTCGTACTGTGGGGCATGTGTATTTGGCAACCATGCGGCAACCATACCATCTGCTTCACCTTTTGAAACAGCCTCCCACATAATTGCATTATCGAGTGGTGTTAATGTTACATTGTAACCTAAATCCTCAAGCACCTGCCCAACTACATTTGTGGAAGCAATTTCTGTATCCCATTCAACGTAGGCTAGATTGACGTCCTTTGAGTTACCATCGCTCTTACTTGAATCATCACCACTACATGCAGCTAGCAAAAAGCCAAGCCCTAAAGCCATCCCTAATTTAGTTAATGTTTTCAGTTTCATCGAATCTTCCTTTCTTATATATATATTCAACTACAACACGTAAATCTAAAGCTAGAACTAAGACTTTCACTAAAAAATTGTCTCTTTATCTAAACAGCTTTCTTCTTATTAAAGCTTTGCGTTAAACGGTCTATAACAATGGCGAAAATAACAAGACCTAGACCTGCAACAAAGCCATTTCCAACCTGTGTACGTTGTAATGCCGTTAATACTTCGCGTCCTAGACCAGGTGCACCAATCATTGAAGCAGTTACAACCATTGAAAGTGATAGCATGACAGTTTGGTTAATCCCAGCCATTATAGTTGATTTGGCAAGAGGAATTTCTACTTTAAATAGTTTTTGACGTGAGGTACTACCATATGAATCCGCAGCTTCCACTAATTCTTTTGGTACTTGGCGAATTCCTAGGTTCGTCATACGTACAGTAGGTGGTAAGGCAAAAATAACGGATGCAAATACGCCAGGTACTATCCCAATACCAAAGAAGGCAACGGCAGGAATCAAGTATACGAAGCCAGGCATTGTTTGCATGAAATCGAGTATCGGCTTAATCACATTTTCAGCTACAGTTGACTTGGACATTAGAATGCCAAGTGGAACACCTAAAATGATGGAGATGATACTTGAAAAGAGTACGAGCGTAGTTGTTTCCATAAGATGTGTCCATAAGCCTTGATTATAGATAAATAACAAACCAATTAATGAAAACGTTGCGAGCCCGAATTTCTTACCTGTAACGAAAAAGGCAAAAATGACAATAAGTAAAATAAGAATAATCGGAGGAATGCTCACTAATAAATCAGTGACCTGATTCATGAGTAGTTTTCCATTTTTTTGAATCAAGTTAAAAAACACTGAAAAATTACTCGTCAACCAGTCCATAACTGATTCTACCCATGGTCCCACTGGTATTGCTGGAATATTGTCTAAAAAATTATTCATGTGCAGCTGCCTCCTCATCGCTAGTTGAAAGTGCTTCGATGACAACACCCCGGATAAGAACACCAAGCAAGCGCTCATCTTTTACAACTGCAATAGGAGTAGGAGAATTATGAATCAAACCTAATATATCCTGTAAAAGCATATCTGGTGGAACGGTCAACATATCTGATTGAACAATTGAATGTACCGTTTGTTCTTGTCTTTTAGCTGCAGCCCGTGCATCGTCAGCGGTAATATAGCCTTTTAAATGTCGATTTTTGTCAACGGCCATTAGTAAACTAACCGTTTCTTCGCGCATTCTTTTAAGTGCTACGGTCGGTCCATCTACATCTACATTGACAGATACAGGTCGAACCATAGCATTTTCAGCAGTTAATACTTTAGAGCGATCGACGTCTTCTACGAAGGTTTTAACATAATCATTTGCAGGATTTGTTAAAATTTCTTCGCCAGTTCCAATTTGAATGATTGAGCCATCTTTCATAATGGCGATACGATCACCAATACGTAATGCTTCATTCAAATCGTGGGTGATAAATAAAATTGTTTTTTTCATTGTGCTTTGTAAATCGAGTAGCTCATCTTGCATTTCTTTACGAATTAATGGATCGAGTGCAGAAAAAGCCTCATCCATTAGTAATATTTCAGGGTCATTTGCAAGTGCACGTGCTAATCCAACACGTTGTTGCATACCGCCTGATAATTGACTAGGATATTGGTCCTTATAAGCAAGTAAGCCTGCATTTTCGAGAGCCTGCTCTGCTTTAGCTTGTCGTTCTTCCTTTGATATGCCTCTGATCTCAAGGCCATATTCAGTGTTTTGAAGAAGTGTACGATGGGGGAATAAACCGAAGTTTTGAAAGACCATACTCATTTTATTTCTTCTTACATTACGTAAACTCTCTTTGCCCATTTTAGAAATATTTTCTCCATCGATATAAATATTTCCGCTTGTAGGCTCGATAAGCCGGTTTAAAAGTCTGATAAGCGTTGACTTTCCACTTCCTGACAATCCCATGATGACGAAGATTTCACCTTCATTTACAGTAAAGCTTGCATCGTATACACCAACTGTTGCACCTGTTTCCTTTAAGATATCAGTCTTGCTTTTTTGTTGCTTGACAAGTTCTAATGCTTGGGGAATATGTTTTCCGAAAACTTTAGAAACATGCTCCACTTTTATTTTTTCCAATAGAACCATTCCTTTCGTAGATCAATTTCGCCTTGGCGTAATGGGTGTTGCTTCACTTACGCACAGATAAAATGCCACTGTATGTGACATTTTTAGGCTTAGTTTTTCTATTTCAGTAGGTGCTTGGACATCCACTGAATGAAGAAAAATACTATTTGAGGATAATGATACCCAAATATAAACAAGTAACAACTTAACACTAACAAAGAGTTGTTACTTCTGTCAAATCGACAAATGACAAAAAATCCGCTTAAACGCTGTTATATCAGCGTTTAAGCGGATTTTAAATTGGATATAAAAAGCTCAGAACTCGAGCGAAACTTTCATCATTACCGATAAAGTAAATGATATCTCCTTCTTCCAATGACACATATGGACCAGGTGATAGTAATAATTCATTTTTACGACGAATTCCGACAATCGTGCTAGACGTATTTTGCCAAAAATTCAATTCCTGTACTGTTTGGTGGATACAAGGACTATCAGCTGTCAACTCTAATTGATATGGGATAAATGGATTGACGGATCGGAAATGTTCAGTTCGACTAATAAGTTGTTTGGTCTTTTCCTGTAAATTTATTAATTCTTGGTGTTGCTTTTGAATGCTTGTCATAAGCTCATGTTGTAGTTCGTGGACAGATTGAACATCCTGGAATTGTCGGACAAAAGATGCAGCCTTTTCATAGGAGATAATAATAACCCCACTACCTTTAGTGGCCTCCACAATTTCCAAGTCTTGCAAAACAGCAATCGCTCTTCTTGCAGTTTCTGAAGAGACATTATATTGGCTAGCTAGAGACGATCTTGCGTAAATTTTATCGCCAATTCGATATTTTCTTTCCACGATTTTTGAGGCTAGATCGACAGCTATTTGCTGGTATTTTGGCTGCTTCACCTGCACATTTTTTTCTAATTGCATTCTTAACTTCCTTTCGTTCATTACAGTTACCACAGCTTATTATAGACTAGCCTGCACAGAAAAAATAGCACCTCCATAAGCTATTAGTATATGATTACAACTTGAGACTCCCACGACTTAAGTCGCAAGTCCTACAACTTACGGTATGACGGGTGGGATTCCTGAGTAACTAAGCGTTCGCAGTCCATTTCTGTTTTGAACAGCTCTCAAGATGGGGGGGATCTCATTACCCTTCCTAAGACAGTGCATATAGCATCTTAGGCTGATTGACTGTTACCATCAATCACAGGTGCATATCGAATATTCATTGCACCGACTAAATCACGATGTTTTTCGAATCCACATTTACACTTATATTTTCTATCATATGCCTTATTCTTCTCGGAACATTTCGGGCATGTTTGACTTGTGAATGCAGGATTCACAAATTCAACTTTAATACCCACTAGGTTCGCTTTGTACGCAATGAATTGAGCAAGACGATAGAATGACCAGTTATGCAGATTCTTTTCGTTTTTACGGCTTGTTCTTGCCGTCTGTCTGATGTTCGTTAGTTGTTCTAAACGAATGACAGAAATCTTATTTTCTTTAGCAAAATTAACAATCGCACGACTAACCTTGTGGTCTTGTCCTTTCATGTATCGCTGTTCTTTATCATTAAGATTACGAATAGCATTTAATTTCTTTAATTTACTTAACTTCTTACGTTTGTATTTAAATGTACGTCTGACATATTTGTTTTGTCTACCATTTCCAATGAAACAAGCGCTTCCATCATCTGTCACTGCAACAGCAGGGACTTTCAAACCCAAATCTACACCCATTACCCCTGTTCCTGTTTTTTCACTTGTAGGAATGGTGACAGCTATTTGTGCCATCCATTTATTCGCTTTTTTCGTGATACGAAGAGTACCTAATTTGTGTTTCAACAAATCCAAATTGCGGTTAACCTTATCGACCAGCAAAGTACGAATAGGCGTTTTAGTTGCCTTGCCATCCATCATGATAGGCATTGAAATGTGCGTTAAATCAAAAGAATAGTTTTGGTTATTCCAAATACACACTGGCTTCTTTAACACAGGAACAACCTTGTATTTATTTTTCTTCACTTTCTTAAACACACTTTTAGCGTCTTTAATCGCTTGGTTTTTAACAGCACTTGGCAGGTCGGCAGAAATATCCTTGCTTGATTTTTTTGTACTTTTCTTATCTGCAACCATTTCAGAAACAAGAGCATTGATTGTATAAACATACGATTGACTCATATTCTTCAAAATAGAAGCCTGTTCTTTTGTTGGAAGCAATTTGATTTTCACTGTTATCGTTTGCGTCACATAATTCACCCCCTTGTTTTTTGTTGTTCCACATAACGTTTGATGGTTTCACTCGATACGTTTCCTGCGGTAGATACAAAATAGGAACGTGTCCATAGGCTTGGCAAATGTTGTAGATGAGGAAATTCCTCTCTTAACTTTTTAGACGTTACTCCTTTGATTTTTGCCATAATATCAGCAGGACTAAGCGTTGGTATGGTCTTTGTCACACTCCAAAGCAACAATGTCAATTTCTAATTCCTCACATATTTCCTGCACCAAAAGTTTAAAGCGTTCCTCTACATCTGAACGAAAAAAATTTCCCTCTGTACCGGGGACAAAAACGAAAGGATAGTTAATTAATGATACGGGTTCGTTCGTCTATATTCGTTCATATACACAATGTAGCAGTTTTTTTAAAAACTGCAACATACATACAAAAAAAGTGTGGGATTTTTCGGATACTTGAAGCACCATAAGCCTTTCGGTTTTTAGTGGCACTCCGTATCCGCCCTCACTCTCAGCCCATACCTGAAGGAGTGGGCTTTCCCGTTCAGAAAATCTGTAATGTAGCAGGTTTTGTTTTAATTAATTATTTTTAATAGAATAAGAGCTGTAGTTTGACAGTTGTTAGTTATTATTATAAACTAAGTTACGTTATGTAAGTGATATGAAAATATAAGTGCTCAGTTAGTAGGTTTAGCTAGCTGTTAACAATAGAAGGTTGGAGAAAATATGACAATTACTACTAAAGTTTTGGATATAGTGAAAGACAAAATGACGATCGTGAAGCAATCTGAAACTGAAAATATTTGCCTAGTTGGTCCAGTGAAATTACCGGTAAAACAGGGCGAATTTTCAGCGACATTTCAGTGGTATAACTGGTTGAAAGTGGGTGCTGATTTATCAAAAGAAGAAATTATTGATGAATTAGCATCTGCAAATTTAGCTTCTTTACAACAGTCATCAGTACTTGTTTATGGAGATTTTGCACATGCAGAGGATGCTTTAATTCGTATGCATAGCATTTGTCATACAGGTGATATTTTTGGAAGCCAACGCTGTGATTGTGGTTATCAATTACATGAATCGATGAAAATGATTGTGGAGCATGGCTGCGGTGCCATTTTCTATTTAGCAGATCATGAAGGTCGTGGTATCGGGTTATTCTCAAAATCGCTCGCTTATTTATTACAAGAAGAGGGGTTAGATACGGTTGAAGCAAACCATGCTCTTGGCTTCCCGGACGATACTCGTTCTTATGAAGATGCCATTACTGTGTTAGCTGCACTGCGTTCAAAGCCAGTTACACTGATTACTAATAATCCAAAGAAACTTGCTGCATTACAGGCGCATGGTTTAGCAGCAGAAGGACATGTCCCATTATGGGGAGGATTAACGGAGACAAATCGTTTTTATTTAAACACGAAAGTAGAGAAATCTGGACATTTGCGCGAAGAGAAGTGAGTGGAGGAAACGACGATGACAACAGATGAAAAATATATGCAGTTAGCACTTGATTTAGCCGCTAGTGCAAAAGGTAATACGAATCCCAATCCACTTGTAGGGGCTGTAATCGTGAAAGACGGTGTAATTGTTGGAACAGGTTTACACAGAAAAGCAGGTGAACCACATGCAGAGGTGCATGCATTCCGTATGGCTGGAGAACATGCTAAAGGTGCAACACTTTATGTAACTCTTGAGCCATGTTCGCATTATGGAAAAACACCTCCTTGTGCAAATTTAGTGAAGGACTCAGCAGTTAGTCGTGTTGTTGTAGCCATGCAAGATCCAAATCCTGCTGTTGCTGGACGTGGTATTCAACTGTTGCGAGATGCAGGCATAGAGGTAGAGGTGGGTGTCTTAGAAGCTCAAGCTCGCCGTTTAAATGAACGTTTTATTCACAATATGCTAACAAAACGACCATTTATTATTTCAAAATATGCGATGACTTTAGATGGGAAAATAGCTGCCCATACGGGACATTCCAAGTGGGTAACGGGTGAGGCAGCGCGTGAGGATGTTCACCATATTCGTCATGAGGTGGATGGTATTTTAGTTGGAGTTGGGACTGTTTTAGCTGACAATCCATCCTTAACGACAAGATTAAAAGAAGCTTACGGAAAAAACCCAGTGCGCATTATTATGGATAGCTCCCTTCGTACACCAGCTCATGCCAATGTTCTGAATGTAGAAGAAGCGAAAACAATTATTGTATGTAGTGAGAATGCCAGTCAAGAAAAAATCACAGCATTTGAGGGAAAAGGCGTGACTGTATTGCCAGTTCGACATGATTCTGAGGGGCTTGTTGTTGATGATATGCTTGAAAAACTATATCAATATGGCATTACGGATGTTTTAGTAGAGGGTGGAAGTACGATCAACTCTTCATTTTTACAGCAAGGTGCTATTAACAAATATGTGATTTACATAGCGCCAAAAATTCTCGGTGGTCGCTTATCATTAACACCGATTGCTGGTCAAAATCCATCTTCTATGGATGAAGCATGGGATGTAGAATTTGCATCGTTTGAGCAGGTTGGGCAAGATTTACGTATTATTGCTTACCCAAAGATAGGTGAAGAAAAGTGAATTATCAAGCAGATGTTTGTATCGTGGGGGCTGGGCCAGGTGGAGCACTTCTTTCGCACTTACTAGCGAAAAAAGGTCTTTCTGTGATACTACTGGAACAAAACGCGGCATTGGGGCAGGCATTTCGCGGTGAGCATTTAAATGAAGAGGGTGAGGCTGTTTTAAAAAGTCATCAGCTTTTTGAAGCAGTCGAGGCGCTCGGCTTATTACGTATGGGCAAACTTGAATATTACGCAGATGGTGGAGCATTTAAAACTATTTTTCCTAATGAAGCTGTAGGGCATTTAGGAATTCATGTACCGCAGGCCAATCTATTAAAGGGAATATTACAAGAAACACAGCATTTTCCTCACTTTTCTTGTTTCCTCAATACGAAGGTGACGAAACTCATAGTTGACTCTTCGGGTAGATATACGGGTGTCATTGCATCAAGAGATGGGGAAACGATTGAAATTAGTAGTCAGTTAATTATCGGAGCTGACGGTCGTTACTCTACTATACGTAAGAAAGCACACATTGAGATTCAAAAGCATAAACATGGCTTTGATTTATTGTGGGCAAAAATTCCTGCTCCTCAAGGATGGGAGCCATCGATTAAAATGGCATTAATAGGTGATAAGCAGCTATCATTGTTTACGCAGGTAGGTGGGTTCATTCAAATCGGCTGGAATATTGAACAAGGAAGTTTTCCTCAGCTTAGAAAAAAAGCATTTACTCCATTTATCCAACAGCTTTCAGATCAATTTCCGGAACTATCTGATACGGTTAAGGAGCATATTAGATCTTGGCAAGATTTTGTCTTGCTTGATGTATTCAGTAGTCATTGTGACTGCTGGGGGACAAAGGGGCTTGTGCTATTAGGGGATGCAGTTCACACGATGACACCAACTGGGGCATTTGGGCTCAATAGTGCCCTAAAGGATGCAGATTGTCTTGCGTCACTAATAAATAAAGATACGCTTATTCATTTTAACGTACAAGATTTTCAACAAATGCGCGAGCAAGCCATTGAGGAAGTATTAGCGACGCAAATTGAAAAAGAGCAAACATTTGCGGCTAACTTCATCAACAAGGCTTCTTGAAGGGAAGAAAACAACATGAAATTTGGCTTTGATATAGATGACACACTCATCGATTTACGAGCACACGCCTTTGCGCTTTATAATAAAAAACTTAGTAAAAATGTTGCACTAGAGGCATTTCAAGCTTTGCAAAGAGTTGAAATTCACGAACCTTTTGGTTTAACAGATGCTGAAGGATCGGCGATGTGGAATAGTTCATTAGAGGAAATCTATTTTACGGATTGTCCTTCTTTTGAGGGAGCACTCGAGACGCTTCAGGCTTTGGCACAGCAGGGACATGACATTTATTATATTACTTCACGTCCTAAACAATATTGTGAGCAAACACAAGCTTGGATGAAAGCACAAGGTTTTCCAATCACAGAAGGTCATTTTTTCTGCGGAATGCAGGATACAGAGAAAGTGGCGATTATCAAAGAGCTAGCTTTAGATGTTTATGTGGATGATAAACCAGCTGTATTAGAAACACTACGAGATGTGAAGACAAAAGTGATATTAAAAAATCAATCCTATAACAAGCATGTTGAACTGCCACGCTTAAATCATTGGGAAGATTTCTCGAGATTAGTAAATAATTAACTTATCACCATAACGTGTAGTTGATTTCCGTTCCGACTGGGCGCTTTGTTGTTATTGTTGCCGTCGCTGCGCTTTCGCACAGAGCAAAGCTTCATGGGGGCGTCCGATGAGCCGCTAATCCCAAAGGAGTCGCTTTTTGTTGATGAGCTAAATGATTAAAGCACTAAACCCGAATAGCAAGCACTTAAAAAGTGAATCTATTCGGGTTTATTCTTTGTTTCTATCAATACAATTGCTTTTCGATTTCTAATGCAACGCTTTGAATCGTTTCGATTAATAAATTTTCATCATAGTCATTATATCGTACTTCTGGTATAACAAGTGACACGGATGCAATTATTTGGTTGGAAGCGTTTAAAATCGGTGCAGATAAAGAACATGCTCCACGTACACGCTCACTATTGCTTCTCGCAAAGCGCTGACTACGAATCTGCTGTAAATCCCCCCGCAGTTGCTCTTTGGAAAGTATTGTCTGATCAGTGATAGGTTCAAAGCTTATATTCTCTACATATTCTTCAACATCTGGCATAAATGCGAGTAATATTTTAGATGATGCACCTGCATAAAGGGGAGAGGTGTCACCTACAAACATTTTCGTTGAAAGCGGGTATGTTGAATCATAGTTTAAAATACATCGTCTTTCCAATCCATCAATAATATTCATGGAAACACTTTCGCCGATGTCTTCGTTTAGCTTTTTTAAAATAGGCTCTGCGACAATAATAAGACTTGATTCTTCTTTTACTAAATTTCCTAAATATAGAAGCGAATGACCTAATTGATAGCGCTTAGTACGCTCATCTTTGTGAAGAAAGCCTTCGTACACAAAGGTAGAAACGAAGCGTTGTAAACTGGAAATGCTGATCCCTGTTTTTTTACTTAACTCAGTTAGGGAAAGGCTTGGCTCATCTTTTGAAAAAGCTTTTAACACTTTAATAGCTTTGTGCAGCGATGACATTGTATAGTTTTTTTCGAAAATCTCTTGATTCATCCCGTCACCTACGTAATAAAATTCTCTTCGACATCCGCCGGAGGATTTATCTTCATTTTTAAATGTCGTTATGCGATTTGTGCATAAAAACATTTGTTTAATGAAGATGAAATTTGCTCATCATCATAGCGTGTGGTTGATTTCCGTTCCGGCTGGGCGCTTTCCTGGGGGCGTCCGATGAGCCGCTTCACTCGCGCTGCTCGCTCCAGGGTCTCATCTGTGACGCTGATCCCCAAGGAGTCGCCAAGCCTCCACTCCAATCAACTATTCACATGACATACGTTTTAACAAAATGTCATCCTTAAACTTCCGATGATGTACCAAAATTTATTAGAAATCATTTGTAGGGCTCATCATCATAGCGTGTGGTTGATTTCCGTTCCGGCTAAACGCTTTCCTAGGGGCGTCCTTATCCACTCCACATATACAGAGCATACGTTTTAACAAAATGTCATCCCAAGCCTTCGATGATGAACCATAAAATTTACTTCTATTATAGCGTAATTTTATTTTTGTAGAGAGGACTTTTGGAATTCGTTTGTATGTTCTCCAAGTATCGGTGGTGCTAATGAATATTGAACTGTTAAATCAGAGAACTTTATCGGACTTTTGATGAATCTAATCGTACCATATTGTTCGTGCTCTATTTCACCAATCATATCGCGTGCAATGAACTGAGGTTGTTCCAGTGCCTCAGCAATGGTGTTCACACGTCCACCTGGAATTTTATATTGCTGTAATAAGGTAATCCATTCATCCCGTGTTTTTGTCATGGTCATGTCAGTAATCATCTGAACTAGCTCCGCTTCATGTTGCTTGCGCAGCGTATTTGTTACAAAGCGCGGGTCATCTGCCCATTCTTCACGTTTCAACAGCGTGCAAAACTTTTTAAATTGACCATCTGTACCAACGCAAATCATTAGGGGGCCATCCTCACAGTTAAATACTTGATACGGCGCAACATTATTATGACGATTACCCAGACGTTCTGAGATAAAACCTGTATTTATATAAGCGCTCGCTACATTCGCTAAGCTGCTCATCTGAACGTCTAATAAAGCTAAGTCAATAAATTGTCCTGTATTGGTTTGGTCGCGCATTCGTAAAGCGGCTAAAATACTAATGACCACATAATTAGAGGTTAAAATATCGGCAATAGGGACACCGACTTTTGTCGCTTCTCCTTCAGCTGAACCAGTGACATGCATTAAACCACTCATTGCTTGAATAACTGGATCGAAGCCTGGTTCGTGCGCAAGAGGACCTGTTTGACCGAATCCTGTTACTGCACAATATATGATTCTAGGATTCACTTTTCTTAATTCCTCATAGCTTAGTCCCATTCGCTCCATGTCACCCGTCTTAAAATTTTCGAGTACGACATCAGCATCTTTAACAAGTTCTTTAAATTTTTCCCTGCCATCTATTGTCTTTAAATCTAATATAATCGATTTTTTATTGCGATTGGCACATAAATAATACGTACTTTGATCATTCACAAATGGCCCCCAATCACGCATACTATCAGAGCCATTTGGATGTTCTACGCGGATTACTTCTGCTCCTAAATCCCCTAACATCATGGAGCCGGCAGGGGCAGCATAAACACGAGATAAATCTAACACTCGAATATTTTCAAGAGGTTGCATTGTTCTTCCTCCTAAACATCTCATTTATAAACAGGCTTACGTTTTTCTACAACTGCGTTTACACCCTCTTTAAAATCATCTAGCTCTGTTACAATCGCCATTTGTGATGAAATATAATCAAGGGCAGTACGTAAATCCATCCGTTGACTTTGATAAACAGCACGCTTAATGAATTGCAAAGTCGTAGTTGGACGACTTGCTAATTCCTTTGCATAATTCAATGTGTATTCGTCAAGCTCATGGTCTTCTACAACAAATGTCACAACACCTTTGTCTTTTGCTTCATCAGCAGTTAATACACGTGCTGTCCAGAACATGTCCAATGCTTGATCGATGCCGATTAATTTTGGTAAATAATAAGCGCCACCGTCACCCGGCACGATCGCAACGTTAATATAGCTTTCTGAGATCTTTGTAGATTTTGCGGCAATCCGAATATCGCACATTAAGGCCATATCCAGTCCTGCGCCCATTGCAAACCCATGAACCTGTGCAATAACGGGCTTATCAATTTCTTCAAGAAGAAGGGGGATACGCTGAATCTTTTTCCAAAGAGAATTTTTGCGCGCTAACCCTGTAGAAGAGATATCGTCCTCACTTTGGAAAAATCCTTCACCAGCTTGCATCGCCTTAATATCCCCACCAGCGCAAAATGATTTTCCATTACCTTTTACGATGACAACACGAATATCCTCTGAATCACGAACAGTTTCAAGGGCTTCAATCCATTTAGAGATCATCTCTTCACTAAAAGCATTGTACGCTTCAGGTCTATTTAATGTAATTGTGGCAACGTGGTCTTGCACTTCAAAAAGTAAATCAGTCATTGATAACACTCCTTATCATGTCATTAGTAGTTTTCAATTAATTCAAATTTTGTATAATTGCCGTCCTTATCCTTCTACTTTAAGAAGCGGCGAGCTTGAGCTGAACGAAGTTAAATATCCCCATAGGCTATCTCCGCTATTTTCCAATAGTTGTGTTGCGACAAAATGAGTCCAATAAGAGGTGCTGGCTCCTTCATCGCGCCATGACCAAAGTCTGCGTGTAAATTGATGCAAACTATGTTCGTGTGTTGTACCAATTGCAGCGTGTACTTGATGCGCAATTGTTGTCACTGTTTGAATAATTTCTTCAAAACGAATGCAAGCGTAAGCAACCTCACTCTTTTGACTGTTCATCTGAAGGGCTTCTGTAACATTATTAAATGCTGCAAGCGCGATCGCCGTTTCACCTGCTAAGTTTACAATATGCTGTTGAACGAGCTGGAAGCGATGAATCGGTCGACCGAATTGCTCACGCTCTTTCGTATAGTGAACAGTTAAGTCATTTATTTTATCGATGGCACCAGTCATGAGTGCTAATTGAAACGCAGAATTGAGTGTTGTTATAGTGTGTACCTTATCAGGAGGTAACACAGCAGATACTTGTGAAGCCGTAGCATGATGGAATATCACGGTATCACGCGGCTCGCTTGCTAAATTTGACCCTAGCTTAATTTCAGCTTGGCTTAAATCTATTTCTACAAGATGTGTGCCCTCCGCGCTATGGGCAAGTGTCACTAGGTGTTTTGTATGACGTGCCCAAGGGACTTGAATCGCCTCTCCCGTTAATTTGCCATTCTCTAACGTAAAGGCTTGGTTAGGGCATAACATATACGTCGCCAAATCCTCAAGTACCTGTAACTGCGTAAACTGCAATAAATAGTTTGCAATTGTTGTTTCGGTAAATGGAATCGGTGCCGCGTATTTTCCAGTTAAACGAACAATATTCAATAAATCCTCTATGTCGCCACCTGCACCGCCATTTTCTTCAGCAATGGCTACAACAGTCATTCCATTTTCTTTAAACAGATCCCATAGTTCAGGTGCCCAATGACCTTGTTCCACTGTATCCACTAAATCTTTATCAACTTTTTCTTTTAACATACGCTCTACAACATCAACGATCATGTCTCTCATTTCACTCATTGTGCTATAACCCCTTTCGCTACAACGCCATACAGTACTTCAGAAGTTCCTCCTCGAATTGTAAAACCTGGTGCATGTAAAATGGATTCGGCCATAAAGCGATCGATTTTACGATGCGCGTCAAGCGTTGGATAAGTCTGTACAATTAAGCGTGTGATTTCAGGAATACTTTGCTCAAATTTCGTACCGAGTGCCTTCACAAGTGCTGCAGGAATAGATACATCATCACCATTACCGGATTCTAGAAGTTGGGCTACGCCAATTGATAAATTACGTAAACCCCAAAGACGAGCTACTATTTTAGACGCTTGCTGCAACCCATCTAAATTGTTTTGGCGCTTTAACTCTTGAATAAGCTCATCGATTAATGGGAACGTACTCAATATTCGCTCTGGACCACTACGCTCAAAGGCAAGCTCTGCTAAGCCTTGAGCCCAGCCATTACCGATTTCACCAACAACCATATTGTCAGGTACAAAAACATTGTCAAAGAACACTTCGTTGTAATGATGTTCGCCAGTTAAAAATTTGATGGGAACAACAGTTACACCTTCCGCTTGTAAATCGACAATCAACTGACTGAGCCCAGCATGTTTATTTTTTCCATCAAAAGGACTTGTACGTACTAAGGTAACCATATAATGGCAAAGGTGTGCGTTACTCGTCCATATTTTCTGACCGTTGACAATCCATCCACCATCTACTTTTTCAGCACGTGTGCTGACCGAAGCGAGGTCGGAACCACTATTCGGTTCACTCAAACCTATGCCGAAGTAGCATTCACCTTTCACGATTTTCGGTAAGAAATAGTCACGTTGCTCTTCTGTTCCATAACGTAAAAGAAGTGGTCCTGTTTGGCGATCAGCAAACCAATGTGCAGCAACTGGGGAACCAACGGCTAAAAATTCCTCTGTTAAAATGTATCGATCGATAGTACTTCTCTCTTGGCCGCCATATTTTTTAGGCCAAGTTAAGCCAATCCAACCTTTTTGACCGATTAATTTAGAGAATTCAGGATCATCTCCACTGAGCCAAGAATCACATTTAGGCGTGAAGGTTCCTTTTGCTAATTCATCCTGTAAAAACGTTCGAACATCTAAGCGAAATTGCTCTTGTTGTTGTGTAAACTGCACAGTTGGTAAATGAAACATTTGATTCACTCCTTAAATTTTACCGTAATGTGGTAATCATTATCGTATATGTGTATTTTATGATCACTTACAAGTGTAGTCAATTACTTTTTTGGAATTATTAGAAAATTTTATGAGTGGAGTGAAGAAGTTTTAGCTTATCACCATAACGTATAGACATACGTCTCCTAGCTTTTGCTGATGAGCTATGTATAAAAATAAAAATTTGATTAAAAAATGGAAAAAAACAGAATAAACATGTTACTATGTAGAAAATTCTGTTTTGGAGGTGTGGGGTATGCAAATGGCTATCGAAACTTCCCAAAAAATAATGCAAGTTTTATCACCACAATTAGTACAGCATTTGGAAATACTGCAATATACAACGAATGAGCTAGAACAGTATATTTATGATAAGGCTAACGAAAATCCACTGTTAGCTGTTACTGATGCTAAGGTGAAAATGCACTATGAGGAAATTATGCAATTAGCAAGCTATTCCGATAAGAGTTATTCCGCGCAATATTATGCGCCTCAACATCATTCATTTAACCCTATTGAGATGAAATTTGCTGTAAAAGAAAGCTATGAGCAGTACTTATTGGAACAAGTACCTATGCATAAAAATCTATCTTCTTTAGATTTAAAAATCTTAACGTTTTTAATTCAATCCTTAGATGAACGTCTATTTTTAGATGTTGATTTAGAAGTTGTCGCTAATAGATGTAAAACGGATGTTATGCATGTAGAGGCATTATTGGATTTACTTCAAACTTTCGAGCCAGTAGGAGTAGGGGCGCGTAATTATAAGGAGTTTTTATTCATTCAGGTAGACAGTGATGCACTTGCACCAAAATTGGCCTCCCGATTTATCGAAACGGATTTAGAGCTAGTGGCTGCACAGGCTATTAAACAGTTAAGTAAAAAGTATAAAACGTCTCTACATGAAGTGAAGAAAACGGTCCACTATATAAAGAATTTAAATCCAGTGATGATAGGAGATCAATTCGAAGCGATACCATATGTCATGCCAGAAGTCGAAGTAGAGAGATTAGGAGAGGAATGGCTAATTAAATTAAATCGTGGATATTTACCAATCGTTTCTATCGATAAAGAGTATGTTGAAATGCTAAAAAATGATCCGAATTGTAAAACATATTTTAAAGATACAATGAAAGATGCTCTTTTATTATTGCAAGGAATTGAACAACGTGATAAAACACTGTACGAATTAGCTAGATTGCTAGTGGAATTGCAAGTAGATTTTTTCCATAAAGGTATGGAGGCATTGAAGCCTATGCGGTTAAAAGATGTAGCGGATATTTTAAGTCTACATGTATCAACGATTAGCCGAGCAGTGCGTGGAAAATATATAAAAACCTCCCATGGTGTGTATGCTTTACAATCGTTATTTACAAAAGGAGTAATGAATATTTCTGGAAAAATGGACTCGATTATGTATATTAAAAAACGGCTTAAACAGTTGATTGAGGGAGAGGATAAACAAAAGCCTTTAACGGATCAGCAGATTACAAATACTTTGAGTGCTGAAGGTATCCAAATATCCAGACGAACAGTAGCGAAGTACAGGGAAGAGATGAATATTATGAGTTCATTTAATCGTATATATGGATAGAATAGTTGATGTAAATATACTGTTAATGATGTATTTTTGCATCAAAATTTGAAAATTGCATTAAATCATTTGTTGCTGCCACTTCTCTTACGCACAGCAACAAAAGCGGCTCATCGGACGCCCCCAGGAAGCTCTGCTCTGCGCGAAAGCGAAGCGTCAGCGGCAAAGCGCCCAGCCGGAACGGAAATCAACCTCACGCTATGCTGATAAGCCTTAAAATTACTGAGTTAGAAATTCTATGAACAATAGATGTAGAGATATTTTTGGAATTTTCAATAATTTAGTGGGTTTGGCATCAGAATTGCTCATTAAACGATAGACATTGAAGTAGAGAAAAGGGGTTAGTAAATGTCTACATAAAACACTAAAGGGGTGGTTTAATGGGGGCTTTGCAAAAATCACTGAAAACACGGCATATTACAATGATTTCCATCGGTGGGGTTATTGGTACAGGGCTTTTCGTTGGGACAGGGAAAAATATTTTAAGTACCGGTCCTGCAGCGGTGGTTTCATATGCGATTGCGTGCTTACTCATAGTTCTGATCATGCAAATGGTTGGAGAAATGGCAGCCGGAGAAATAGTATTAGGAAAGAAATCAGGAGGTTCAGCAGAGTTAGGCTCATTTGCTTCATATGCAGGGAAGTATATTGGTCCATGGGCAGGGTTTACAGTAGGTTGGCTTTATTGGGCAAGCTGGGTATTTATTGTGGGGTTAGAAGCAGCACTCATAGGGGGAATGCTGCATAATTGGTTTCCGATGATACCAACATGGCTTGGAAGCGTAGGCATAACGTTATTGATGACAATCGTTAATATTTATTCAGTAAAATCATTTGGTGAATTTGAATATTGGCTTTCCTTCGTTAAAGTTACGGCTATTGTTGTATTTTTAATAGTTGGTATAGCTATGATTTTAGGGATTTGGCCAAATTCTGAACCGAAGGGGTTAGGTATTTTAACGGAATTTGGTGGATTTGCACCAAATGGGATTGTCCCGATATTTACGGCAATTGTCTTCGTTATATTCTCGATATGTGGTGCTGAGGTTGCAGCTATTGCGGCAGCAGAATCTGAAAATCCAGCGAAAAATATTGTCCGCGCCATTCGCAATGTTGTCTTTCGATTAGGTTTATTTTTTGTAGGCTCAGTAGCTATTATGGTTTTACTTATACCTTGGAATGATACAAAAATGTTGGGAGCACCCTATGCAAATATTTTAACAATGGCAGGGCTTCCAATTGCTGCTCAACTTATTCAAATAGTCATTTTTATTTCATTAATTTCTGTTTTAAATTCTGCTCTTTATACAAGTTCACGTATGTTACTAGAAATGTCGCGTCGAGGCGATGCACCAAAAATATTCTCGCAAATTAAAAATAGTCGAGGTGTGCCTGTTCCAGCTGTTATTGGTAGTACGGCGGTTGCGTATATTTGTGCGATGTTATACTTCATTTCACCTGAAGTTATTTTCTACTTTTTGGGGAATTGCGTTGGAGGATTAATGATTGCAGTTTATATTTTCATTGCTATTTCACAAATTCGTTTCCGACGTCATTATGACAAAGTTTCAGATGAGGCATTATCGATTAGAATGTGGCTATTTCCATATCTATCGTATGTCACAATTGGTATTTTAACAGTCGTTTATTTCTGCCAGGCCCTCATCGAATCTTTACGTTCACAATTTTATTTAAGTACATTAGTAGTAATTGGCTCAGTTGTGTTGTTCATGATAATGCGAAAGATGTCGACAAGACCTGCGGAGCAAATAGAGGAAAAGCTAGCTTCAGAGTAGAATACTATAAAATACAAAAAATTCGCGATATTCCTGCGAGATATCAAGCCGCGAAAGAACTTAAAGGATGCTTTAAGTTTTTTCGCGGCGTATAGATGCCCCGTAGAAAAGAGCGAATTTTTTTGTATTATTGGATAAGGTGTGTTGATTAGGAATATTCATTGCGATGGATGAAAATGGTTAACCAGTATACCTATTAATTGATAAAGATTTTTAAAGTTCGAGAGGGAGTGGTCTAGGTGTCGATAACTCAACTACATAAAGATGAGCATTTTTTTATTGTAAAAAATGATGAGGTCATGTTTAAAAGTGATATCCAAATAGAGCTTCTTGAAAAAATAATAAAAAAATATAGTACAGGGACGGATAGCTTTGAGGTAGAAGGTTATTTTGTTCATGTATTAGAGACTTCGCAAGGTACCTTATTTTATATAAAGCCATTCATGCAGTATAGCAATATAGACTTTATGAATCCATTGTCCATAAAAGTATTAAACTCCATATCTGATGGCGTTACAGTATGTGATAGCGATGGCAAAATTTTATTTCAAAATGATATTGATATTGAAATTGTAGGCATTGATTTAATGGGGAGATTTGCAAAAGACGTAATCGCTGAAGGATTAATGAATGATTCCATTTCGATGAAAGTAATGGAATCAAAAGAAAAAGTAACGATTTTGCAGACGTTTATTAATGGGAAATGCTTCTTAGTTTCTGGCAAGCCAATATTTGATGAATACGGTGAATTACAATACGTAGTAGCAATTACACGTGATATGACACAATTAAAACTGTTAGAGAAAGAAGTAAAAAAATTAGAAGTTCAAAATGAGAATTTTAAAAATAAGCTACATGCCCTACATAATAAAGAAACAACAAAAAGTAGTTTAATCGCGGTGTCTTCAGAAATGATGCAAGTTGTAAAGCGGGTTATGAGAGTTGCAGAGGTAGACTCAACTGTATTAATTGGTGGCGAATCGGGCGTTGGTAAAGAAGAGATTACAAAGCTTATTCATGCAAATAGCCGGCGTAACGATAAGCAAATATTAACAATTAACTGTAGTGCAATCCCTGAGAATTTATTAGAATCTGAACTCTTTGGCTATGAGGCAGGAGCATTTACGGGTGCAGCCAGAGGTGGTAAGGCGGGGTTATTTGAGATTGCGTCTGGTGGTACAGTGTTTTTAGATGAAATTGGAGAGATGCCCTTACTACTACAGGCGAAATTATTACGTGTCCTCCAAGAATCTGAGGTTCAGCGTTTAGGTAGTGGAAAGCCTATTCCAATTGATGTACGCATAATCGCTGCGACAAATCGAAATTTAGCTGAAATGGTGAGGCAAGGTCATTTTCGTGAGGATTTATATTATCGTTTAAATATTATCCCGATTGAAATTCCTCCTTTAAGATATCGTCGTCAAGATATCATCCCACTTGTCTACCATTTTTTAGCTGTTGTTGAAGAGAAATATGGTATCCATCGAACAATAGAATCATCTGCAATGAAAATATTAGAGTGTTTTGAATGGCCAGGAAATGTACGTCAACTTAAAAATATGGTGGAGCGTATTTGTTTGCTAGCAACGCAGCCAGAAATAACAGCCTATATTGTACAACAAGAGTTAGATAGTAATCCAATTATTATACGTGATATAGAAAATCCCGTAGAAATACAAAACATCCAGGAACAAGGTGTAACCCCGAAGTTTAGTGGTACTTTAAAGGAGCAAGTAGTCGCGTTTGAAAAGCAGATTATTAAGGAAGCTCTATCTAAATTTCCGAGTATCCGGCAGGCTGCAAAATCACTTGGCTGTGATCAATCAACATTGGTACGTAAAATACAAAAGTTGCAATTAACAAAACAAATTTCATATAAGGACTAACGATGTATTTTTGCATCAATATATCATTCGTGCACAATAAGTTGTAATATCGCAATACTCACTAATTCATACAAGGAAAATGATGAAACGCATCGTTAATATGTTAATAGATTTAGAAGGAAAGAGGCATTTTCAAAAAGAAAACGTCTCTTTTTCTTTTTGGAATATCATCCCTAACTTTTGGTGATAAATCAAAACAATACAAAGCAATTAATTATTGCTTCACAAAACTGCTGTTAAAACGTATGGCATGAATATAAGTTAATTGGAGTGGAGATCGGACGCCCCCAGGAAGCTTTGCTCTGTGCGAAAGCGAAGCGTCAGCAATTGTTTTATCTGTGCGAAAGCAACAACAAAGCGCCCAATCGGAACGGAAATCAACCCCACGCTATGGCAAAAAGGCAATTTTTTTTCGTTTAAATAATTTTTTTTACCAGTTGGCATGAGAATTGCTACTAAAAAAATGTATGAAACTTTAAACGAAAAGAGGTTGGCATTTATGACAATTCAACTAAAAGAAGAGTTAAAAACGTTAGATCAAAAACATTTTCTACACCCAACAACGTCGATCGAGCAACAGCAAACACAAGGTCCTGCAGCCATTTTTACAGAGGGCAATGGCATTTACTTAAAAGATATAGAAGGAAATATATACATTGATGGCATGTCTTCTTTATGGAATGTAAATATTGGGCATGGCCGTAAAGAAATTGCTGAAGTAGCAAAGGAGCAAATTTCTACATTAGCATTTAGTTCCTGCTTCGCTTCATTTAGCAATGAACCAGCTATCCGTTTAGCGACGAAAATCGCTTCTTTAACTCCGGGAGACTTAAATACTGTATTTTTCACTTCGGGTGGCTCAGAGTCGAACGATACAGCCATTAAATTAGCACGTCATTACTGGTTACTAAAAGGTCAGCCAGAGCGTCAAAAAATTATTTCACGTACACATTCATACCATGGTGTGGCTATGGGGGCTACTAATGCGACAGGCTTACAAGCATTTCGTGACTTTACCAATTCTCACGCCCCTGATTTCCACTATGTATACAGCGAATCCGTACGTAATTTACGTGAAACGATTGAAGCGTTAGGCCCTGAGACTGTGGCAGCATTTATTTCTGAGCCCGTACAAGGGGCAGGTGGAGTTAATATTCCGCAAAAAGATTACTTTAAAGAAGTGCGAAAAATTTGTGATGAGTACGGTATTTTATTCATTGCAGATGAAGTTATTACAGGATTTGGCCGTACAGGGAAATTCTTTGGTATGGAACATTACGGAGTAGTGCCAGATATGATGTCTTTCGCTAAAGGCGTATCAAGTGGTTATGTTCAACTTGGTGGTGTGGCGATATCTGAAATTATTCATCAAGATTTATGTGAGCTTTCTAAAGGGACATTAATGCACGGATATACTTACAGCGGTCATGCACTCGCTTGCCAAGTTGGATTGAAAAACATAGAAATCCTTGAGCAAGAAAATCTCGTTGAAAATGCTGCAAACATGGGGGATGCCATGTTAGAAGGATTCCGAGCACTGCAAGAAAAATATAGCTTTATCGGCCGTGTGCGCACGCTTGGATTACTTGGAGCCATTGAATTAGTGAAGAGCCGTGAGACGGGTGAATTGTTTGAGTCTCCTCTTAGTCCGATTTTTGTTCAGGAAACGATGAAACGAGGATTGATTCTACGAACGGTTACGTATGATCAAGATACAGTTGTTTTTTCTCCACCTCTCATTCTATCAAAAGTAGAGCTAGATGAAATGTTACGTATTTTAGACGAGACATTTGAGCATATAGGTAAAACAATTGTTGAAAAAAAGTAATGTCAACGTAAATGATCATTATTTGAAGGAGGAGTTTTATGACAACGATCGTTAGAGAAATACGAGAACAATTTAATCCAGCGAAACCATCTCAATGTATAGGCCAAGTCGAGCTTTTGACAATAGATGAAACGAAAGAGGTTATCGTTGCAGCTCAGGATGCATTCGAAGGTTGGAAAAATACGTCTTCTGTTGCCCGTGGAGAAATTTTACGTGTGACAGCAGACTTGCTTGAGAAAAATATGGATAAAGTAGCTGAAATAGCTTCGAGTGAAATGGGTAAAACGAAAAATGAAATGCTTGGTGAAGTAAAACGAGGTGCTTCCATTTTACGTTATTTTGCACAAGAAGGGATGCGGGCAACAGGTGAGGTGTTACCGTCAGCCAATGAAGCGAAATTACTGTACACAATGCGGGTACCACTTGGTGTCGTTGCGGCCATCACTCCTTGGAATTTCCCTGTCGCTATTCCTCTATGGAAAATTGCACCCGCATTAGTGTACGGCAATACAGTAGTTTGGAAGCCTTCTATTGAAAGCGCTTTAACCGGTAAATTAATAGGGGAATTATTTGAACAGGCAGGCTTACCCAAAAACGTGTTAAATGTTGTGCAAGGCCGTGGTTCAAAAGTGGGGCAGGTATTATTGGAGGCACCTGAAGTAAAGGCGATTACATTTACAGGTTCAAATAGTGTAGGGCAAAGTATTTTAGATACTGCTGGATCTACTAATAAAAAAATTCAGCTCGAACTTGGAGGCAAAAATGCAGCGATCATTTTAGCTGATGCCAATATCAATCAAGCTGCAAAATTAACGATTGAAGGTGCGATGAAGCAAACGGGACAGCGTTGTACAGCAACTAGTCGAGTTTACATCGAGGAAGCGGTTTATGAAAAGGTGTTAGAGCAGTTAATAGAAGAAGTTAAAAAATTTGAAGTTGGTGTTACGATGGGACCTGTATCATCCAAAGGGCAATATGATGCTATCTTAAGCGGCATTGAAAAAGCAAAAATAGAGGGCGCAGAGCTTGTATTTGGTGGTGGTCCTACAAAAGGTATGTTAGAAGGATACTTTATTGATCCAACAATCTTTACGAATGTAACACACGAGATGTCGATTGCTCATGAAGAGATTTTTGGACCAGTTTTAGCTGTTATTAAAGTAAAGGATTATGAAGAAGCGATCCGACTATCTAATGATTCTAATTTTGGATTGAGTGCTTCTATTTATACAAATAACATTCCGAAAGCATTTGATTTTATTAACCGTAGTGAAGTTGGACTTGTACAGGTTAATGATGAAACGGGTGGAGCAGAGCCTCAAGCACCGTTTGGAGGAGTGAAAAACTCAAGTACCGGTGCCCGTGAGCAGGGGCAGGCGGCGAAAGAGTTTTTTACAACGTTTAAAACTATTACGATTGGTACAAAAAGTGAGTAAAAATTTCGTGAAAGAAATTTAAAATAGAAGACAAAAAAATATACGTCACATATGCCTCGGTGTAATGACCCAAATTTTTTCGAATTGTAGTGCAATAACTTTTTGAAAAATCTGGGGTATTCGCTTGAGGCATTAACTTTATACAAAAAGATCATTTTGGGTTTTAGATTTAATTAAACGAAAGAAGGTAGAGCTATGACACAAAGTCGTTTAGCAATTGATGTCGGTGGAACGTTTACAGATGTATTTGTTTTTAATGAAGAGACGGGAGAAGTATTTGTCACAAAAACGTCGTCGACACCTGCGAATCCGGAGCAAGGAATTTTAAATGGAGTAGCAAAAGCAGAACTAAATGGCAAAGATATTAAAATTTTTTCTCATGGCACAACAGTTGGAACGAATGCGTTAATAGAGCGTAAGCTGCCAAAAACAGCTCTTATTACGACAAAGGGCTTTAGAGATGTCATCGAAATCCGTCGAGGGACGAAAGAAGATATTTGGGACACATACAAAGATACTGCGAAGCCTTATATTCAACGACGTGATCGATTTGAAGTGACAGAACGAATAGATTATGAAGGAAATATTCTTCAAGCTATTGATGAAGAGGAAATTCGTTTATTAGCAAAAAAATTAAAACGTCGAGGAACAGAATCCATTGCCGTGAGTTTCATTAATGCCTATGTGAACGGGGAAAATGAGGCGAAAGTCAAAGGAATTTTAAAAGAAGAATTACCGGATGTCTATGTGTGTATTTCAAGTGAGGTGCTTCCGGAAATTTTTGAGCATGAGCGTATGAGTACAACGATTATTAACGCTGTTCTTGGGCCAATTATGAGTCATTACATTAGTAAGTTAAGCACTGAAATGCAGAAAAAGGGCTATGACGATGAAATATTAGTATTACATTCTGGTGGCGGTGTTATGACTTCAAGTACAGTGCCCCGCTATGCTGCTAGATTGGCAAGTTCGGGGATAGCTGCTGGAGCCATT
Source organism: Lysinibacillus sp. NPDC056232 (assembly GCF_042267565.1). Lineage (NCBI taxonomy): Bacteria > Bacillati > Bacillota > Bacilli > Caryophanales > Bacillaceae > Lysinibacillus > Lysinibacillus sp. NPDC056232. Next base: position 366,805 of record NZ_JBHJTF010000001.1, read on the forward strand.
GCAAGTAAGCATATCGCGAAGTTATGTGGATTTGACAATGCAATTGGTTTAGATATGGGTGGTACAAGTACTGATATTTCACTGATGTATAAGGGGGATATACGAATTACAAAGGACTGGTCGATAGAATATGGCTATCCAATTGGTTTCCCAAGCATTGAAATATTAACAATAGGAGCCGGTGGAGGTAGCCTTGCTTGGAAAGATGAAGGTGGTTCTTTACGAAATGGACCACAAAGTGCAGGGGCAGTACCAGGTCCAGCTTGCTATGGCCGAGGAGGCACTGAGCCCACTAACTCCGATGCAAATTTAGTGTTAGGACGTCTAGGTGTGGATTTGTTAGATGGAACGATGCAGTTAAATAAAGGGGCAGGAAGAGATGCTGTTGAAAAAATCGCAAATGCATTCGATCAAACGGTTGAGGAAGCAGCAAGTGCCATTATAGAAGTTGCAAATGCCAATATGAGTGATGCAGTTCGCTTAATATCAGTACGGAGAGGCTATGATCCCCGTGATTTTGCGCTTGTAGCTTTTGGTGGTGCTGGCCCATTACACGGTGCCTATTTGGCAAAAGATTTAAACATCCCGAAAGTCATTATTCCTACGCATCCAGGTGTTGCAGCAGCAATGGGATGTTTACTTGTAGATGTCCGTCATGATATTTCTAAAACGTATGTTAAAAAACTAGATGAAGTAAGTGCAGAGGAACTAACAAATCAATTTAGAGAATTACGAGAAGAGGCAAGAGCGTTATTAGAAGAGGAAGGAATAGCAGAAAATACATCGTCTTTAACGAATTATATAGATCTTCGTTATAAGGGACAATGGCGATCTCTAGCTGTTCTCGTATCCGATCAAATCACTTCCTTAGACGCTATTTTGGAAGCATTCCATCAAGAACATGAACGAGAATTTGCATTTTCTGATCAGGATCAAACCGTAGAAATATTTGGCTTACGTGTAACGGCTATAGGCACAGTACCAAAGCCTAATTTCCCACAATATGTTTCTGAAGGCTCACTGGAAGATGCTTTTAAAGAAACACGTCCTGTTTATTTTGAGGGTAAATATATAGAAACAAACGCATATAACCGCGATAAAATACCTGTTAACACACAATTTGCTGGTCCAGCCATTATCGATCAGCTGGATACGACGACTGTTATTCCACCAGGGTTTACTGCGGAAGTAGATGCCTATAAAAATATTATTATTACGGTGAACTAATACGCGATAAGGAGGATTTGGCTATGAGTACAACGAAATTGGAGACAAATCAAAAGGTCCAAAATTTAGACCCAGTAACATTTGAAGTGTTAAAAAACGGCTTTGTGAATTTAGTCGATCAAATGGCTGAACAAATGCTACGTACATGTTACTCGTTTGTTATTTATAATCGAGACTTCAGCTGTGCATTATGCGATGCACAGGGGAATACCCGTTATGCAGGGAACACAAGATATTTCCGTACATGTAGGGACTTTGCATTTAACGGCAAAAGCTGTCTTAGAGGATTTCGCTGATGATATTCATCCAGGTGATGTATTTTTAGTAAATGACCCTTATCGCGGAGGAACACATTTCAGTGACGTACGTGTAGTTTTACCAGTATTCCATGATGACAAACTGATTGCACTCATGCAAACAAATGGTCATTGGGCGGATGTCGGTGGCTCTAACCCAGGTTCCTTTGATATTACAGCTAAGGAACATTACGGGGAAGGTCTACGTATCCCACCTGTCCGTATTTATAGCAAAGGTCAATATTTAACAGATGTAGTGAAGATTATTGTCATGAATATGCGTATTCCGGAAGAACGTATTGGAGATTTACGTTCTCAAGTGGAAGCGGCGAAAGTTGGAGAGAAGCAGCTCAAGGAAATGATTGAAAAGTACGGTATAAATACGGTGCTAGTAGCTTTTGAGGAAGTCCAAAATTATGTGGAACGATTAATGAAAGCGAAAATTAAAGCTTTACCAAAAGGACAATGGGAAACGGTGGACTATATCGATATGGACCCACAATTAGGAGATGGCCTTATCCCAATTCGTGTGAAAATGACCATTACGGAAGATGAAATAGCGTATGATTTAAGTGATTCACATCCTTATATTAGCTGTTTTTTAAATGCAGGCTTTGGCTCAGCACTTTCTGGTACTTATGCAGGAACGAAAACATTTTTCCCAGAGATTCCGCTGAACTCAGGGTTTTATCGTGTTGTGAAAATATTCCTCCCTGAAAACTCGGTCGTTAACGCACCTAGCCCAGTAGCTGTCTCTGGCTATTGCTCAGGGGCGTTTGAAAAAATTATGAATGCTTGTTTCGAATTATGGTCGAATATTATGCCTGAACGTGCTATCGCATGTTCATTTAATTTAGAGTATTTATTAATAGGTGGGTATGATCAGCGGAGAGATAATAGTGAATATTTTATGTGGTATGACTGGATGGCTGGTGGCCATGGTGGACGTATTGACCGTGATGGTGCGAATACTACCTCACCAGTGTTCGGGGTAGGCTTAAGTGTTCAGCCATGCGAAGGGCAAGAGCGTTTGTCACCAGTTGTTACAACGAAGCATGAAATCATTATAGATTCTGCAGGTCCAGGTAAATACCGTGGCGGCTGTGGCGTAGAAAAGGGAGGCGTTTTAACGAATGTAAACCAAACAGTAATGTCATATTGCTGTGATCGTTCTCGTTCCATTACATGGGGGATTATGGGCGGCTTACCTTCTATTGCACAGGGGGCTATTTTAAATCCAAACAAAGAGGATGAAAAATTTTTAGGCACGATTTTCTCCAATGTTGAGTTGAAGAAAGGAGATTCCTTTACACGTCCCTCAGCAGGAGGCGGTGGCTTAGGTGACCCATTAGCACGAGATGTAAACGCCGTTTTGGAGGACGTTATTGATGAATATGTTTCGATTGAGCGTGCAAAGCTTGATTATGGCGTAGTCATTCACGAAATTGACCGTGATGTGGATGCCTTTGAAATTGATATGGCTGCAACATTAAAAGAACGCGATTATATTCGAAAAAATCGCCATAGATGGCTGGAAACAGATCCAATAGAAGTTGAGCAGATGTATAACAAAGGAGAAATTAATCAAATGGATGTTGTTCGAAAATATGGTGTCATTATGGATTATGAAACAAATAAAGCATTGCCAGTCTCAACAGAGCAATACCGAGAAGCGATGAAGAAACGTTCTTTGGCCTATTGGGGATAGACATAACGAATCCCCTAAAAGTAAGGGAGATGAAATAGCAGAATCTAAACCCTCTTGGGGAAATAACTTGAAGATGATGGCTACTGCCCAATCAAATATAATCAGCAAGCATAGTTTATATCAAAATTATCGGCAGGGATAACGAATAAGGGGTTGTGTTTTAACGCTATTAGTGTAAAATTACACTAATAGCGTTGTTTTAGTTGCGTGAGCAAATTTTAAAGAGCATCGATCAAAAAGCATTACTTGATTGAGTAATGCTTTCGGGAGGGAATGAAAATGACATTTTTACGTTCTTTGCATGTCAAAATTATGATGGCATGTATTGTTGCGTTTATAGTGGCGGTAATTGGTATTAATCTATTTGATCTTTACCAACTAGGGATACTCGGTATACTTGCTATTGTTGTATTTCCAATTACGATGATTTTAGCTGGAAGACGCTTTGCTCCAGCGCCATTTAATAATTGCACTACGTGGATTGTTATCGTCATGATTGGTATTTGCATCTTACATTGGATAGGTCAAGATGATAAGGGACTTTTGATGACGCTTTTCACGTTAGACTATGTATTTATGTGGCTGCTCTATCACGACACAGTACGAGAGTATATGGTTGCTAATGATTTTACGTTCATTAGCTATATCGTTCGCATCATGCTTGGTTTTTTATATGGTGTTTTGTTAGATGCATTCATCTATTTCTTCAAAAAGATAATGAAACGATAAGTTTTCTTGAACAGCATAAGACTGCCTTTATGGCAGTCTTATCTTATCGCAGTAATCGCACATTGTAGTAAGAGCATTAAGCGGGGGAGTTCAAAGAAGCAAAGTGTCAGTCTGTCTTAAATCGACTTAGCCTAAAGATTGATAAATCCTGCTTACTTTTTCCGTTTAGCGTTAAATCCACTAGTACTTCACCAACTGCACTACTAAATTTAAAACCATGTCCTGAGAAGCCCGCTGCAATGATAATATTTCGATGCTCAGGTAAAAAATCAATAATGAAATCCTCATCTGGTGTCATTGAATATTTACATGTTTTTCCGAATTTTAATGCACCGTGCTGAGGCATAAAACGATTGATAAAGTTTTGTAAATCTAGTGCATCCTGATCGTCGAATGGGCGAAGCGGGTCGTTTGGATTGATAACCTCACCGCCATCATGTCTGCCAAGCTTTAGGCCTGCTCCATCAATACTGGGAAAACCATAGTATGCGGAATCAGCAAATTCAAAACAATAGGCCGGGAAAACATCTTCACGATACAGTTGCTCCTCTGCCTCAAACCATGCAAATGTTTTTCGCGTCGGTGTTACAGGGATGGTGAGGTCCATTGTTTGAAGTAACTCAGTCGCCCAGGCACCAGCTGTCACAATTAAATGTTTAGCTTCGTAAATAGTATTTGCTGTTTGGACACGTACAATGTCACCAGCTTGGATGTTCTGTACTTTTTCATTTGTATGTAACGTTGCTCCTGCCTCAATAGCTAATTTTTTATAAGCGTTAATGCATGCTTCTACACGAAGGACACCAGCAGTAGGCTCAAAACAAGCAACAAAGTTTTTGGGTAATGATAATCCAGGCCATTTTTCCATTGCCTCAGCCGCAGAATACTGCTCCAATGCTAAATCATAGAACCTAGCACTTGTTTTTACATTTTGAATAAAAGGATGGGTCTCTTCACCGACATTTATTACACCTGTTTGTAAAAATAAAGCTTCACCGGTTAACGTTTCAAGCTCTCTCCATAATTCACCTGCTCTTTTGACGAAAGGTACATAGCTAGCTCCTTCACCATACGCAAAGCGAATAATTCTTGTTTCACCATGATGACTACCTTCTTCATGAGGTGGACTAAAGGCATCAAGCATCAAGACATTTTTTCCTGCTTTCGCTAAATGATAGCCCGCTGCCATCCCCATCGATCCTGCACCAATTACAATCACGTCGTATATCATTTTAATCCCTACTTTTTTGCCCTAGTATAACAAAAAAATAGAAAGCTGGACAGAAATTTCAGAAAATATTTCGAATAAGAAAAATGCACAATCACCTAACCGAAGTAGGAGATTGTGCATTTGAGTTTAAAAGCTATTTCGCACTAGGTAATAATTTATTTAACAATATGGCTACTATAGCTGCTGTTGCTATTGGAGAGCCGAATAAGTATTGAACGGTTGTTGGTAATGAGTATAAAAAATCTTTAGGAAGTAATGTTAGGGCTAATGTTAAAATCACTGGTATTGCGATTACAAACATTTCCTTTTCACCAATGTTTTCATTTTTCATTACTTGTAAACCACTGATCGCAATAATGCCACAAACGATAACGAATACACCACCGATAACTGCTGAAGGAATGGCAGAAATAAGAGCAGCTAGTTTACCAGAGAAGCCGAATAAAATAAACCAAAAACCTGCAGCAATAAAAATACGACGACTTGCAATACCTGTGATCGATATAACACCTGCATTTGTTGAATAGCCAGTGACAGGGGTTGAACCTAGTAATGATGCGATGAAACAACCAATTCCTTCGCCAATCACACCGCGATTAATTTGTTTTTCAGTTAATGGTTTATCGATGACGTTACTCACTGCAAACCATGTACCTGTTGTTTCTGCCATTAAGACGATATAAATAATCACCATCGTAATGATAGCTGAAAAATTAAACGTGAAGCTGAAATCTACAAATGGAATTTGAGGCATACTAAACCATTTAGCTTGTGACACTGCTGATAAATCTAAAACACCCATACTATTTGCAGTAATACAACCTGCGATTAAAGCGATGATTACTGAAGTGATACGAAATACGCGGCCATTTTTATGAAAGACAGAACCTAGCATAACGCAAAGGATTAGAACGATAGCTGAAGTTAAAGCTAAATAGATGTTTTGGTTAATAGATGCACCTGCCGCATTAAAAATGTTATTACTTAAACCTACAGGCATTAATGAAAGACCGACTACAAAGATAATTGTCCCACCGACAATTGGCGGAATGAACGTTTTCACGATTTTATTGAATATACCTGTAAAACCTAAAAGAATAACTAAGATGGCGCCGACTAAACTTGCACCTAGCACAGTGCTCCAACCAAGATCTCCACTACCACTCGCTGCATAAATACCTACAATGGCACCGATTGGAACATATGAAGGACCTTGTGCGATCGGTAACTTCATGCAAAAGTGAGTTTGAATAATCGTTGCAATTCCGGCCGCAATGAAGGTCGATTGAATCAATGCGCTTGATTGACCTGATTGTAAACCGATTAACATGGCAATTAAGAAGGGCACTACATAGACATCCATCGCCATGACGTGCTGTAAACCGAGTAGGGCGGATTGACCGAGTGATACCTTTTCATCTGGTAAGACTGTTAACTGCTGAGTTTTCTTTTTATCGTTAGCTAATTTGTTATGTTGCGTTTCCACTAAGATGTACACCTCAAAATTGTTAATTTAGATTTTTTATTTATGCTCTAGCGTGAACCTTATTTCCTTGTACCCAAACTTCACGGATATTTTCAGGACGCACAAGATACATAATTTTTTGGAAGATATCCTGTAAATCTTCTTTGTTATTAAAAATAGGAAGTTTTGCAGAAGGTAGGCTAGTATCGATGATTTGTACATCCCATGTGTAGTTTTCTTGTAATCGACCAATGGGTAGGCTTAAGCTTTCTCCGCCACCTGCTGTTGCTAAATAAAATGCTTCATTAATCGTAATACGTGAATTTGAGACACCACGTTTTTCAGCAGAAAGAGATGTATCGACACCGTCTTCTAGCATTCTAGATGACATGACTGCTTGTCTAGCATTATCGAATAGGCTAGGTGAGAAGCCACCAGAAATATCTGACCCTAATCCGATATCAACGCCTTTTGCATGGAAGCGGGCAATTGGAATGACACTATTTGCAAAATAAGCATTAGAAATTGGACAATGACCAATCGCTGTACCTGTTTCAGCAAATAGCTGTGCATCATCATCATTTAAGAAATTGCAATGTGCCATTACAGATTTATCGCCTAATAGACCAAAATCATGTAAGGCAAAGGCATCATTTTTCTTAAATCGTTCCTTTACGTAACCATGCTCCCAATCGCTTTCACTACAATGTGACTGGATATGTGTATCGTATTTAGCAGCTAATTCTCCCAAGCCTTTTAGTGCATCGTCTGTACAGCTTGGTATAAAGCGTGGTGTTACAACTGGATAAACACCTTGTTTCGTTGATTTGGCTAATTCCTTCACAGCTAAAATAAATTCTTCTGTATCTTTTAGTGCAGTCTGAGTATTTGCATCTCGATAATAGTCTGGATTTTGTTCAGGATCATCCATCACAACTTTCCCGACTAGACCTCGTTGACCTTTCTCAGCACAAATTTTCGCTAATAGCAGGCTTGCTTCTTTATGGACAGTTGCAAAATAGAGCGATGTAGTAGTTCCATTGGCAAGTAGAGTACTTACTAAATCGTCATAGACCTCTTGTGCAAACTCTAAATCGGAGAATTTGGATTCGATAGGGAAGGTGTATGTGTTCAGCCAGTCATAAAGTGGAATATCTAGTGCAGTTCCAGCTTGTGCCCATTGTGGTGCATGTACATGCAAATCGACAAAGCCTGGGAAGAAATATTGTCCATCAGCTAATTGATGAAAATTTTCTTGTTGCTGATATGTAGTTAGTAGATTTTGATAATCTGCATGCTCAGGAGCTACTGTTTTCTCAATCATCCCATCAGCATTAATGAAGAATAAATAATCCTTTAAAATTTGTACTTCAGTAGGAGACTTACTTGAAAAAGCTGTACCTTTGAAAATTAACGTATATTCAGTCATAAAAACCACCTTAATGTTCGTGTATTGATGAATGTATGGATTATTATAGGTCGTTAAAACTGTTTTGTCTATAAAAAAACGAATATTAGTGGGGATGATGTAGATTTTCCGAGCAGATTTCACTATTTTTTTACAGCTTATACAAGCATTGAGATAAATCATCGCTAAAAGTTAGGATGATATTTGTAAGACGTATGTCATGTAGTTGATTGGAGTGAAAACGTTAGCGAAGCTGTCACTTTTGAAAAAAGATTGATTAAAATTTAATGGCAATTCTCAGTTTCCTGATTAAATAAAACCTCGTATTTTGAACAAGTTTGATCAAAATCGAGGTTTTCTCTGTCTGTCTCTATTTATTTTTATAATAAAGATTGATTATTTTATTCTGGAACGCAGCGGCTTTTCACATTAGTTCAATATAAAAAAAAATCCAGTTTTCTCAAAAATAATGAAAACTGGATTTTCAATTATTATGGATTAAATTTCTTCTTGTTTAATCTGTTTAATTAACTCCTCTAGCCAATAAATCTTGTGTTCTACTTTAGTTGAAAAATAATCTGCCATAAATTTTACAAATTTCTCGTTGTTTTCGTCTATCATAATCTGACTGTCAAATTGTGAAACTTCATTCCAACGATTCGTAATAGTTTTTAATTTTTTTTCTAATATTTCTGCTACCTTATTACGATCAACATATTTGATGTTTGCTAAAGCTATTACCATTTCAGTAATATCATCGGCATTTTCAAACAACTTGTAGATTAATTTAGGCAGTTCTTCACGCCCTTTATCCGTAATCGCAAATACTTGTTTATCAGGTCGATGTTCTTCTTTAATGATTTCAGTTGCCTCTATTAAACCTTTTTTTGCTAATGACTCAAAATGGTAGTAAAGTTTGCTTTCTGTTAAACCACTTAGTTCATCCAATGGAATTGGCTCTGAAAGCTGTTTTTTCAATTTATATGGATAATTATTATTCTCCATCAGCTTACTTAATATAAAAATTTGAATAGACATTCTTTCTGCTCCTTAAAGTAGAATTTGTCTTCTTATTATAGCAAAACTAAGATGTAACTTCAGCTACACTTTGTACCTTATGCATCGTTTCTTCTGCTTCCTCTGCTTCTAACGGCAGTGGTTTATGGATGAAAGTAACGATAAGAATATTAATGACCATTGCAATTGCCCCAACCGCAACCATTGACCAGATATATGGACTTGGACTAATGCTTCCATAAAGATTTGCATAGTATCCCTGTACTGAATAATACATTGGGGAAATATGGCTCATCCACTCATATAGCTTATACATCATTTGACGTGACATTGTAGCACCATTTGCTAATGTTTGGATTAATAGAATCGGTAAGTTTAAAACCATTCCGCCTTCACCAACTAAGAATATTAAAACTGCTGTGAAGTTGAAACATACCATATAGTTTAGTATTTGTTGTCCTACTATACTGAAGAATAGGCTACCACTTGGCTCATTAATTAAGTAGGCTATCCCTGTACCAGCTAGTGAGGATACCACTGCAATCACTAAAGCAGTCAATTGTACATAAGTGAATAAACGTTTTTTACTTGCTTTTTTACGGCTTGCTCTAAAGGCAGATACCAATTGCATCGCCCCAATCATTGCACCAGTATAACCAGCCATCGTTAAGAACATTGGTAGCATATTATTATTCATACCTGCTGATATTTTGTTGATTGTAATTACGTTTCCTTCATAAGTTGTTTCAATCTTTTTCGCTAATTCAGCGGCTTGATCTTTTGGAACATTAAAATTCATTAACACACCTTGAGCTGTTTGTTGTGAGAATTGCGTGCTTAACTGATTGTTAATTTCCGTAACTACTGATTTCATCGTAGAAGAAACAGTAGTTGCTCCTGCTTCATTAATTGTAAAGTCGATTTTGGATGATGTTTCTCCTTTTTGGATATCCGCAGAGAACGTTTCTGGAATGTGTACAACTAACGCTAAATCATTCTTCTCTAAATCTTCTAAGGCTTTTTTATTTGTTATATCTGTCTCAATATTTTTAAACGGTAAATTTTTTTCTAATTGGTTGGCGATCTTTTCCCCATATTCACCTGCATCATCATTGACAATAGCAATTGGCAATTTGTCCACATTTCCTGGAATGGCTGAATAACCAGGTAAAAAAATGCCTAGCATTGCGATAGCATAGAAAATTCCCATAAAAATAGCAGCTATTGCACCTTTTGTTTTTAAGAACTGAGTAAATTTCATATATTTGTATCCTTTCTTCACTAGCTATTTGTTTTTACTTTAAATGAAGTGCCTCAATTAAAATACTTGATTTTAAGTACTTTAATTAAAGTGCTTTGTTCAAAGTGCTAATTCAGTTTATGCTATTCTTTTTATAAAGTCAATGAGAATTCATAAACAAAAATAACTCCTTAGAAATTAATCTAAGGAGTTTCTACCCATTTATTAAGCTAAGCTGCTGCGTTAGTTTAAGTACATTTTTTTCTAGTGACATAAATATCTATCCAATAAAAAATCATCTCTTAACTAAGAATTTTCTAGAGGGAAGATGATTTTAATCAATCTTTATTTCAGAAGCGGATCATCGAACGCCCCCAGAAAAGCGCCCAGTCGGAACGGGAATCAACCTCCCACGTTATGGTGGTCAGATAATGAGAGATAGCGGATTACAATTTTTGTAAATGAAAAAACTACACATTATTCGTTATTGCTCAAATTTTGTATAGTTCAAACTTTTGAAAAGCGATTGTTATGAAATTGAGTCATTGATGATGTTAATAAAAGTATTAAAGGTCGTAGAGTTATTTTGTTCATTTTTTCTTGTACAAAGATAAATAGGACGCTGGATATCGATATCTTTTATAAAAACTCGTGCTACTTGTTGTCGTTGAATAAAGCTAGAAGCTGCTATAGATGGAGCTAGCATCGTTCCATACCCAGCTGCAATGGCGTAAATGGATTCATTGATACCGTCCAGTTGTAGCCCTACACTTGGTGGTGGAATTTTATGAACTTTACATAAAGCGTTTAAATATTCTTTCGTAGAGCTACCATCTTCTCGTGAAACAAATGGCTGCTGCATTAATTCCGCTAATGTCACTTTCTGACCTGCCAGCGGATGACCAAATGGGACGATAAACCAATAATCGAGATTCATGAGAAATTGATAATTAATATCTGGATGATGACCATCCTCTTTTACGATAAAAGCCATATCAACCTTATAGTGAAGCAATTCTTCAATAACCTGCTGGGAATTAGCTGTTTTTATGTGGATATTAGTTGCCGGATAGGCTTGTTTATACTTTGCAAGCCATTTCGGTAGTAAGAAATGGGATGGAACATGGGTGGAAGCAATTTGTAATTCTTCATTACCTGTATTTTTTAATTGCTCCAGTTTGTTTTCAATATCCAATTCTAAATCAAATAATCGCTGGGCCTGTTTAAATAAAAATTCTCCGTTTTGTGTTAAAGTAATTCCTCTACCTTTTGATTCTAAAAGAGTTAAGCCTAGTTCTTTTTCCAGATTTCTCATTTGAATGGTTACGGCAGGTTGACTAATCATTAGAGCTTGCGCGGCCTTCGAAACACTATTGAGTTCGGCTACTTTTGTAAATAATCTAAGAGCATGTAAATTCATTATGTATTCCACCTCTTATAAAAAATTTTTATCCTTTTATATAAATTATATATTAGATTTATTAATTTTCACTCTGTATCCTTTTAATTACAAGAAGATTTTAGGGGGTGGGGACAAGATGAATCGACAGCACATCGGAATTTTATTTGGTGGGGTGCTATTACTTGTAGTGGCTATGGGGATTAGCCGCTTTGCATTCACGCCAATTTTGCCATTTATGCGTCATGATGTCGGATTTTCGTTTGAAGTTGCAGGATTTTTGGCATCGAGTAATTATATTGGCTATTTCATTGGTGCATTGTGGGCAGGATTTATCAATCGCCAAAAGAAGAACTTTTTATTGTTAAGTGTTGTCTTGAATGTCCTTTCTGTTGTTCTTATGGGAATCATTGAAATATATAGTGTTTGGCTTGTACTTCGTCTGATTGCGGGCATTACAGGGGGGCTTATTTTTGTATTAACATGTAGTATTATTATGGATTATTTAGCAAAGCATTCACTTACACGATGGTCAGGCTATTTATTTGGTGGTATCGGATTAGGAATTGCTATTTCAGGTTTATTAGTCCCTGCTATTGAAGCACGTTTTGCTTGGCAAGGTACATGGATAGGCTTAGGGATTTTATCTGCAGTTTTTTTAGTAATAACATTTATACTTTGGAGAGGCTTGCATGTACAAGATAGTGTGAAAACCGAGAAATCCTCTGATGCAAAAATGACAAAGGGCTTTATGCCATGGTTGATCGTCGCATATGGCTTTGAAGGGTTAGGCTATATTATCACCGGCACTTTTTTAGTGGATATCATTCACAATATTCCTTCACTACAAGCATACTCTTCGTATAGCTGGGTCATTGTAGGGGTAGCGGCCATCCCGTCAGCACCTGTTTGGACTGTTTTATTAGAAAAATTCTCTGCCATCAAAATTTTATTTGTCGCCTATGTATTGCAAGTAATAGGCATCTTGTTACCGGTATTTTCACAAACAGTATGGAGCGTATTGTTATCGTCATTTTTATTCGGCTTAACATTTGTAGGCATTGTGACGTTAACGACCTCTTATGCACGTCAGCTATTCCCAACGCAAAGCGGTCCAGTTGTATCATTGTTAACAACGTTTTATGCATTTGGACAAATTATCGGACCAATCATCGCGGGTCAGCTTGTGGCGGTATATAGTAGCTACAAGGCGGCGCTTGTATTTGCAGGAGTCATTGTATTCTTTGCATTGATTGTCATGGTATTTGGAAGATGGATCACTGTTAAACGACAGGCCACTTTAGACAATGCTTTACCTATCAAAACGCAATCTAGCCCTTAAATAAGAAAAGCCAGAAATTCGTTTGGGAATTTCTGGCTTATGTTTTCACTTAAAGATGGCGTGCCTCAATCTAAATGATATAAAAAAATAAAATATAAGTCTATATCTTTTTGAGGGTATATGAAAAAATAGTAATGTGCACAAGGGACGTAACGTTATGATTCTATACAGAGATGAGGGAATTGTATGGCAAGAACGGTACCGACAGAAGAGGCGATTAAACGCTGGGATCAACATGCAGAAAGATTTACAGCAAACTACGATGAACATGGTGGCATACACCGTGAAGTATTATTAAATCCAGCCATTTTTTCATTATTAGAAGAGGTGAAAGGAAAAAGACTACTAGATGCAGGGTGCGGAGAAGGCTATTTAAGTAGAATACTTGCTCAAAAAGGGGCTATTGTCACAGCAGTTGATTATTCAGAAAAGATGCTAGAAATTGCTAGAGAAAGAACACATGAGGAAGTTCCGATACAATATAAACATGGAAATTGCGAAGAACTAGATTTTTTAGCAGATGAACAGTTCGATTGTATTGTTTCCAATATGGTCCTTCAAGATCTAGAGGATTATAAGGCAGCTTTGAGTGAAATGTATCGTCTTTTAAAACCTAAAAGTACTTTCATCTTTTCTATTCTCCACCCATGCTTTATTACGCCGAATAGTGGATGGATAAGAAATGAACGGCTTGACCAACAGTATTGGAAGGTTCAGCGTTATTTTTATGAAGGGGTATATGATCAAAAGCTTCCGCTAGATTCCGATGAAAAAATTGTATTTTATCACCGAACATTAGCGAGCTATATGAAAGCAATTATTCAAGCAGGCTTTTCTATAGAGGACGTTATCGAACCGATGCCTTCAAAAGAGATGCTAATAAAGTATCCACAATTCGAGGAAGATTTGCATTGTGCAGATTTTATCGTATTTAAATTAAGGAAATAAAGGAGCGGAGCATGTGCGTATATTTCATGTGAGTGAGGAAAGCGATATTACCGTATTCCATCCACGATTACCTGATCGACTAGATCTAGATCCAGAAAAAGGTCTAGTATGGGCAATTAACGATACATGTTTGCCTAATTTTTTAACTCCTAGAAATTGTCCACGAGTTTGCTACCATATTGGTACCAATACAACCGAACAGGATAAACGAGCCTATATAGCATCAGCATCATGTTCACATGTTGTCGTAATTGAAAGCAAGTGGTTTGAGACGATGAAAAATACGAAACTATACTTATATGAGTTTGATAGTAATGGATTTACGCTACAAGATAAAAATGCTGGTTATTATACGAGTGAAACACCCCAATATCCTATTGCTAAATTTGAAGTAGAAAATTTATTTGAGGAAATGTTTAAACGTAATGTTGAATTACGGGTAGTCGATAGGCTGTGGAACATCTATGATGAAATTCAAAAAACAACATTGAATTGGTCGATGTGCAGAATGCGATTTGCGCAACCAAGAAAATAATTAGCCAAGCCTCGTAAACACTACTGTCGCGTTTACGAGGCTTGTTATATTTAGACAGTAAGTACTAATGGGGTACTCGTTATATCAATCAATTTACTATCTTTATATGTAAATATGTATTCATAATTGACTGTTTCATCTAGCATTTTTGGTAAGTAATATTTTAAATCTGCTATTCCTACATTTTTAGGATGGAAAATCCATGATAGATCTTTCCAATCTAAAATGCCCTCTGCAACTTTAATCGGTGTCACATAATGATAGGATTCTGGCAATTCAGCAATAAAAGCATACATACAGCCAAAGTCGGTCATTCCATCCGTCCATGTTATTTTTCCTTTGAAAGTAATATCATGCAGTACAATGCCCGTTTCTTCCTTAATTTCTCGTAATGCACCAACCAGTGGAGTTTCATTTTCCTCAATCTTTCCACCTACACCGTTCCAAGCCCCCATCCACTCTGGAAAATCCCTATTTAGCAATAATATTTGGTCACCCTTTTTAAGAAAACAAATTGTAAATTCAACCAAGTCTTGTTCCTCCTTTTTAAATGATAAAATGAATTCATAAAATAAATATAGATAATAAAATAGTAGCATAAATTAGTGGAATGGTTGTCTTACTAATAAACGGTTTTAAAATAATGTTACTCATTAAAAAGAGAATGGAGTAGGTCAAAGAAGTAACTTATGTCAGTTGACAGACTTTATTAATGAGCTAAAGTTGTACTTAAACGATATGTCTAAAAAATGAGGTGCACATATGATATTAATAAGTTCTTGCTTAGCAGGGTTAAAGGTACGATATAATGGGACAGATAGTTTAGATGAAAGAATTCAACGGCTAGTGCTAGAAAATAAGGCGGTAACTGTATGCCCTGAACTCATGGGAGGTTTTTCGACGCCTCGTGAGCCCGCTGAAATTGTTGGGGGAGATGGTGAAGACGTTTTGGATGGGAAAGCGATAGTGGTGGAAAAGTCTGGCCGTGAAGTAACGGAGCTATATCTAAAGGGAGCATATGCAACATTACAGAAAGCACTCGAACTAAGTGCTACTACGGTAATTTTAAAAGAATATAGTCCATCTTGTGGCAGTGCAATGATTTACAATGGAGATTTCAATGGTACAAAATTAGTTGGTGTAGGCGCAACTACTGCATTGCTAAGAAGAAATAATATTGGTGTTTTTTCTGAAGAAGATTTTTTCACAGATATTAAATAATTTAATCATTGTAAGAGAGGAATTGGTGCCATGAAATCGAATGAAAAAAATTTCATCAAGCGATTGAAACGACAGAATGAAATCGTTTGTTTTATACCCTCACCTGTTCTTCGCTATAAATTTTCGCTCTGTTTTATGCTAATTTTCTTAAAGAGCTCCCAGACGAATCGAGCTAGGGAATCTACCCGTCAACTCGATGTAAAATACGTCTGAGAGCTCGTTTAATTTTAAAAAACTCCTGTTAAAGAGGTTTACCACCAGTTAACTTATTGAAATTCTAGAAAGTTTGGTTCCTCAGGATAGTATAGATCCTTGCGTAAGCAGACATCCCGATGTGTGAGGATTTCGCCTTTAAATCGAATCCAAATTTCATCATCTGCCATGACACCATGTGTTTTCCTCACGATGCCCCAGCGATTATAGGCTTGCATATCCAGTGAAGCCAGTAATTCTTTTGCGTTGACCCGAGTAGGGGGGAAGGTTCGCCATTTTAGCCAACGTTCCAGTTCTTCTAAAGTAATATGCCCCTCCATCGTCGGCGAAAATTGCTTGTTAAAATCTTCAATATAGTTAATGACATATGGTGTGCCACCATCAGTCGGTTTTAACTCAACATTTGCAATAATGTCATCCATCCACATCACGTCAAAAGTCATGTAATCAATCAATAGCTTCACTTCTTTCTATGAATAAATGTTTCAAAACTGGATTACGCAACTGTGAAAGTAATACGTCTTTAGCACGTCCAAAATCGTACGGTGATTGATCGATTGTCGCTACTAATTTCTCCTTATCAATAAAAGGTGGTCCTTCGTAAAGAGCAAGTTGTTTTGTGAAAGATGAATTCAGTGGTTTTGCCTTTACTTTTCTCTTTAACTTCTTTCAGCTGGTGTCCAAACACCCGCTGAAAGAAGTTAAAGCCTCCGGCGGATGTCACGGAATCGAAAAGGAGTTCTTTGTGCAAGCACAAAGCCGATTCCGGACGCAATTATGCCGAGGCATAATTGATAATTGTTAAAGGTTTGCCAGGTGGATAGTCTTTTTCATCAGATAATAGGCTAAGCCCGTTATCGAAAATAGGCGCTAGCTCCCAAGTCTTTTCTTTTGGATCGTATAAAAATAAAATATTATTTGTATGCCGATCTTCATTTAGAATAAGGGCATCAAAAGCGAATAGTTGTGCAATCTGATAATGTACAACGAGTCCTGTATACTGCTCAACCTGCGCCATTAATTGCTCGAATTTTTCTTTAGTAGACAGTGTTTTGTTATTTGTAATAGGGTCAGTAGAGCTGAAATTTGCTTCAAACAAGCGCTCAAGTGTCACTTCCTGTTTTGTACCACGAAAGTCGAGTGAATAGCAGCCTTCAAATTGTTCACCGTCAGCCAACTGAATGATACATGGCTGATAGACGACATATTTAGAGCGATCAATAGTTGAGCATTCAAGCATGAGGGAAGCTAATACTTCTGCTTGCCCCTCATAACCTCGTGTATTTTGTTTGACCCACTTATTGCCGATACGCCATTTCGATTGATCGCCTTTACTTGAGGTACTAATAATATTTTCAGCATCGATAGGAATATGAATTGTTTCCATGTAACCCCATCCAATCTAGTTTGAATTTCTTCTATTATATAGTGTTATCATCATTTAACGCACGAAAAATTGCCCAACCAGGGGATTTATTATAAGGTCCTTATTAAATTATTAATAAATTCTTACAACACAAAAATTAATGATGGAATCAGCAGACCTTTTCATTTCTAAGTAACTTTTAGAAATGAAGAACGTTGTAATAAATATATTGATCAATTATGCCTCGGCATAATTGCGTCCGGAATCGGCTTTGTTCTTAGGCCTGCAGGTCTTTTTTGCGCGAAAGCGTAGCGGCAGATGTTTTTTGTGCGAAAGCGAAGCGTCAGCAAAAGGGTTTTATCTGCGCGAAAGCAAAGCGTCAGCGGCAACAACACGAGGGCCGACACGATGTCGGTCATTTCGGTAATGCCACAGGACGTGGCGTTCTTAGACCGAGTTCCTATATTTCAGCGGGTGTCCAAACACCCGCTGAAAGAAGTTAAATAGAAGGGAGATACTATGCCATTAACATTTGCTCATCCTGCGGCAGTATTACCTTTTACCAGAAAAAGTAGATATATTAATTTTTCCGCAATGGTTTTAGGTAGTATGGCTCCTGACTTTGAATATTTTTTACGAGGCCAACCAATAGGGGAAATAGGACATACCTTCACAGGTTTTTTTCTATTCAATCTCCCTTTAGTATTAATGATTTACTTTATTTATCATCAAATTATACGTTTGAATGTAATCCACCATTTACCTAACTTTCTACAGGATACATCTAGCTACAAGGTGGTGGGAAGTAAAAAATGGAAGGTAGTTATTTTTTGTTACTCAGCATTATTTGGAATGTTAACTCATGTAGTATGGGATTCTTTTACACATACAAATGGATTTATGGTAAGGAATTTCCCAACTCTGACCTATACCTTCAATCTGTATGGCTATCAAATACCCATTTATAAATTTTTGCAACACGGTAGTACACTTTTGGGGATTTCACTAATTATCGGTTATATGTATTACAGAGCATCATTAAATAAGAATAAAGATACTCCGAAAATTGGCGCTAATAAGAAACTCTATTTTGGGGCTTTAATATTTATTTTAACGCTACTATATGTATGTCTTTGGTGCATGATCGATAGGGTATCGATTAGCAGCTATGGAATAATGGTTGTACGTATCATAGATTCATTTTTTGGAAGTATACTAACCATTTCATTAGCTTTAACATATCATCAAAACAAATCAGATGATCGTAATAATAAATTGCAATAGGTCCTTTTTTATCCGGCATTAACTGCCATAGAATACCGATTGATGGAGACAAATAACGAGTAGGGGACGATAAAAACCCCACTGATTATAATTTCTCTCTATATAACAGAGGGATTAATATAAAGACAAAAATAAGCTTTGGATATAAGATGATGTCCATACTCTTTCATAAAATTATAATGTTTTCACTTGCTCAATCTTTAATCCGAAAATTTGAGGCGGTTCAATCTTGTTCATTTGTAAATATGAAGAGATTTGCCCACGATGATGGATTTCATGTTCGGGAATGGACATAAGTATTCTCCAAGCACTAACTTCATGACCATGAAGGGTTAAAACCTTATTTGACAACACATCATTGCCAATTTTCAATAAACCCTTTGTTAATTTAACTTGGCATGACTCTAGATAATTTGAAATATCCTCAAGAGAAGCCCACTTCCTAGTATCATGTCCTGCATACGTCCACGAACCATGTTCAAATATACCAAGAAACATCAAACGAGCTGATGCAATATGTCGCAATAAATCACCTATAGAAAATTTATCTTCAGAAGGTTTCCAATCTAAAAGTTCTTCAGGTATTACCTTCACATATTGCATCGTTCGTTTATGAACACCCTCTAAATAATTTATATATTCCTCAATGTCATGAATCATGTCTTCACTCTCCGAATTTTTTCTGACTTCCATTGTTTATATTCTTAATTTTTTGAAATTATTCTCTTGGAAATTTAAATAATAGGAAGGATTAATGTAAATATTGTTCCTTCATTTTGCTTACTTTTAAGAGAATTGAATGTTCCTTCTTAAGAAATTTATCTCCTTTTTCTATTCGAAAGGAGGAAGAACAACATGATGACGATGGCCGAATAGGCGAAAATCCAAGTAAATTGCCAATAAAAACTGTTAGGAATTGATTTAATAGAGTCTTCTGAGCCCATCATTTCCAATGAAAGACGGACAGGGGGAAGTAACCAAATAAGCCCTTTGATCTGAAGAATGGTCTCTTTTAAAGTAGCAATCACGACAGACACAATTAAGATGCCAAGTACACCCCACCAAGTATTTTGCTTGTTTTTAACGAGTTCTCTCGTAAATATTGCTGAAAGTGCAATCGCTAGTACAGATAAACTAAAATGTGAGAGGAATCCTAGTAATTGATGTATCAATCTTGGTTTTTCTCCAAAGGCGCCAATAAGAGTAGGGTAGGCTACTGATACAAAGCTTAAGAATAAACCAATGAGTACACAAAGAATAAAAATTCCTAAATTATAGTGTGTTCGACTTTTGGCATGAAGTGTTGTCATTACTTTTTGTCCTTCATCTTCCGCGTGAAATAGTGTAATTGTAAACCATCCCATTAGAAAAAATAGAATGATAGCTGTAAATGAATAACTATCTAATATTGGATTTGGTACAAAAGTATAATTAACAACAAGACATAATATGAAAATTGAAAAAGGTGGAACATATTGATAGGTTCTTAAATAATTGATAAATTGATAACGTAATAAACTAGTCATATTGGCGTCTATTCTTCCTCATTAAAAATGGGTATAGAATTGTTCCTCCTTTTCATTGATCGGGATTAATTGTTTAATTGAGGTTTTTTTGTGTAGTAGCTCTAATAATACTCGGTCTGTTTCCTCTGCATTAATAATGGTGATGACCTCATAACAACCGTTGTCTAAAAGATTTTGCTGTTGAATTTCAAGAATAGATAGCATGTCATCTAATAAATTCACGCTTGAAATCTCAAAAATTAATTTATTTTTCAATGTATGACTCTTATGTAATGAATCAGTTTGATTGACTTTGTTATTTTGAATAACAAGAACAGTATCAACAAGATGTTGCAGTAATTTTGTTTCGTGACATGTTAAAACGATACTTAACCCTTTGGCCTTTAATATCGAAAGGGTTTCTTCTAAATCACTTTGGGCTTTAGGATCAAGTCCTGATAATGGCTCATCTAAGATTAGTAGATCAGTGTCTTCAAGCATTGCCTGCATAATCATAACCTTTTGCTTCATACCTTTAGAAAAGTTAACAATCCGAATGTTTCGAGCTTCCTGTAAATGAAATAATTCAAGTAACTCATTTATTTTTTGCTGTAATTGTTTTTTGGACATACCTCGAATACTACCCATATGATAAAGATATTCTTCAGGCGTAAATAAAATATGTGAAGGGGTCACTTCTGGCACATAGCCAATTTTTAAAGATTGTCGATGTTTTACAATAGAACCACTATCTGCATCAACTAATTCCGCAATGATTTTTAGAAGGGTACTTTTACCGGACCCATTTTTTCCTACTAGAGCTATAATTTGATTGGCACAAATAGAAAATGTAGCATTCTCTATAATTTTCTTACCTCTATACTGTTTAGAAATGTTCTGTATTTCCATAATCGTATTCATCTTTACACACCTTTATTATTAGGCTTTTTATTGTAAGTCATTTACGTTTTTTCTATAACATACAATTTTTAAATATTAACTGTAAAATTAGTATAGATGAATATTAATTCTATTGCTAATAGAAAGTTAGTGTAATTTTCCATTTTTGGGTAGTTTGTGACCTATTAGCATAACGTGAGGTTGATTTCCGTTCCGGCTGGGCGCTTTGTTGTTGCCGCTTCGCTTTTTATAATCAAAGTGTAAATATGGGGTTATGAGGATGAATAATGAACTCCCATGAAAGAACTTAATCATCTTTCATTTTCTGTGTTGAAGTGTTGATTTTTGGCGCTTCATGGATGGCTAACGGGGCAGGTTAGCGGAAGTAGGATTCTTTTATTTTTATGGAGCATATACTGAATAAAAAAATAAAAGAATCGTAAGGAAAATAATATATGGATACTAATTACTATGGAAGTGTAATATTTTGAAAAACAATGCTATAATTCATGTAAATATTTCTTGATGATACAAAACTTGTGATAAATCTACATCCCCCAGATTTGTCCGATATATGATAGGAGTTGAATTTTAATGAATAGTCCAATCTAATATTCCCCTATTAAGCCAAAATTCGAATGAAATATTGGGGGATATATAATGAAATTGAATAGAAATTTTTCTTTATTACTATTGGGTCAGTCACTCGCTAATATAGGCGATGTATTATATATAGTCAGTGTTATAAGTACAATTTTTGTATTAACAGGTTCTACATTTGCAGCATCGTTTGTGCCATTTACGATTGCTTCTTCTATGTTTATATCCAGTCTGCTGACACCTCTTCTGGTTGAGAAATTAAATCTTAAATGGTTACTTGCTGGGTCACAAATTGTAAAAACGATTTTACTCTTTATTCTAGGATTTATGTTAATTGGTTTAACAGCAGCTAATTATTATTTTATCTTTTTAATAATAGGATTGATTGCCTTTTTTGACGGTTGTGCAAATCCAATAAGACAGACATTGACTCCATACTATGTTAAACCTGAACATCTAATTCAAGCTAATGGAATTTCAGAAACTATTACGCAGGTCATAGAAGCAGGTATGTGGTTCGTAGGAAGTTCATTGCTAATTATTATGAGTTCTCAACAACTTATTTGGTTAGTTGGATGTTTATTTGTAATTGCAAGCATATTACTTTGCTTTTTAGAAAGTGTAATCTATGAAACAACCGATTTAAAAGGGAAACTAGAAAAGATTAAAGAGGGTTGGAAAACTTTATCTAATACTCCAGTATTAAGAAGGATTGCTTGGATAGAATTTTTGGAAACAATTGCAGCAACGGTTTGGATAGCGGCTATTTTATATGTGTTTGTCAACGATGCTTTGAACGTTGATGAAAAATGGTGGGGATTTATCAATGGAGCTAACTTTTTAGGTCTGATTTTAGGAAGTGCTTATTGTATTAAATTTTCTTCTTTTGTTGAAAAGAAATTAGGAACCTTTATTTTTGTCGGTTCATTCGCAAGTTTCTTATTCACAATATTATTTAGCCTAAACAGTATTCCTATGATTTCCTTACTTTTATCGCTCTGTGTAGGGCTTTTTGGACAAATTAAAAAAATTCCTCAACAAACGGTTATACAAACTAGTGTGTCAAAAGAACAGTTGTCAACTGTTTATACCTCATTAGGTGCTATCGGAACTGGGATTTTTGGCGTTGGCTCTCTTATTATGGGACTATTAGCTGATTTGTTAGGAATTAGAATTGTATTCGTTATTTCGGGACTATTACTTGCAATAGTAAGTGCAATTGCCCATGAAAATAAGCAATTGTTTGTTAGAAATGTTATGGAACAATAAAATTAAAAATGAAGGATTTTATTAGCTACAATGTCCTTTGTTTTTTAATGACTGTGTGATAGTTTGTGAAGTAGGACCATCAATTTTGATGGTCTTTTTTATTGAACTTATTGTACTAACGGGGGTTTTACTTCAATAAGGAGTAGAGCCTTTTTCTACTTAAACTAAAGGAGCAGGTTAATGCAATAAGGTGACTCGGAAAAATTGTGTTGTGATAAAAGGTACAATGGCATAATCAGGGGTATATATTGTGCAAATTTTATTATTTATCGTTGTTATTACAATTTTAATTTTCATATTAGAAAAAGTACTAGATAAATTATTTGGTATAGAAAAGAAAAAGATTTCGGATACATCTGCTAAAAATATTAACCGATGGGGGCGAGGTGTTCTTTTAGTTATCTTTTTATGTATGCTTCCATTTCTTTATACAAATGAAACGAATATTAAATGGTATTGGATGTTCTATATTACTTTTTTATTGGATTTTCAGGCTATTTTAGAGTGGAAGTACTTAAAGGATTCTAAACAATATATTAAAACAATAATTTTCTTGATTTTATATGAAATAATGATGTTTAATATTGATTATCTTTTTTCATTCTTTAACTAAGATTAGTTTGAGATGAGGCTGTGGCATAGTGTACTTCAACTAACGAATGCGTTTGCTTGAAGATTATTGAGCTGCCTAAACAGCTCTTTTTGCTTATTAAGCTAACGGAGCAGGTTAGTGCAAGAAGGAATATTAAAGTATAACGTTGAATTAAGTTTAGAAAATTTGAAATTGGAAGTGACTATCTAAAATGCAAGAAGTATTAAAAAGTTTTATGAACGATCCGTGGTGGTTGATTTCAAAAAGTATGTCAGAATCCTTTAATGAGGAATTGGAGAAAGAACTTTCACCAAAACACATTCTCTTCGGAAAAGAAGCTGTAGCAGTGGCTAGAAGAGAAGATAAGGATGATGTTATTTTTTGGATTAAAAAACCAAATAAATATGCAGTGGTTCATTTAACATATTCTAAAGAAACTTCAAGCGAATTCCCTATTACATCATTATTTACATTGAGTGAGTTAGAAGAATACTGTAAAAGTGTTTCAAAATTTTATTAAACAAAAAGGTGCATTATTGGAAAATTATTGAGTTGCTTATGCAGCTCTTTTTTTCTTTATTGAACTAACGAAGCAGAATAGTTGAAGAAGGATGAATTTCCAAACAAGAAGGAAAGATTATAATAAGCATTGAATTTGAATTTATATAGGGGTGAGAGTGATTACTGCATCTCTATATCAGGAGGTTGTTAGGTATGTCGAGAGAATTATGGTTGAACCTGCCAGTGCGAGAACCAAAACGAGCAAAGGAGTTTTACTAGCTCGGTTTTCGGTTGAATGAGCAGTATGTGAGTCAAGAAGGCTCATTCAGTTTGATTGTCGGAGACAATCAGGTTGTTTTGATGATCTTCCCGGAATCCGCGTTCCGCGGTTTTGCTGGTAATGCGGTTGCAGATTCGTGGCAGGGCACTGAAGTGTTATTCTCTCTGGGGGCGAACTCCAGGGATGAAGTTGATGAGTTCGCCTTGAAAACTGAACGTGCCGGCGGCACCGTATTCAGCAAGCCGGGTGAAAAGGGTGGCTGGATGTACGGCTGCGGTTTTGAAGATCCGGACGGTCATCGGTGGAACGCGTTGTATATGGATATAAGCAAAATGCCGCAAGGCTGAAAATCCGATTTGCCATTTCGTGACGAGTGTTTAAACAGAAAGTCAAATAAAGTTACTTAACTTCCGGGTGCGATTGTTTAATAAAGGCTGTTTACTCAAAGAGTGTTGCTGTTAAAACTAAAAGACAGATTTAATCTACAAAATGTGTAGGATAAGTCTGACTTTTCGGTTTGATATTTCGTGAATCGAAAATTTAACGAAAGCTCTGGTTAGTTGAAGAAAAAACATTCATTATTTTTAAAATATTTTACTTACTTCTATGTAAAATAACTATTTTCCTCGTGGCCAAATGAAATATGAAATAGATATGATAAAATCAATTCCCAGTACTAAAGACCATACTTTTAGTGTTTCAAAAAGTTTAGAGCTACGGTCCGCATCATTTACTAGGTATATCAATATTAATAAAAATCCTGCTCCGATGATATATGCAAATAAATGCTGAAAAGACCCTTTCAAAGAATTACGAGCATATGCAAAACCAGTCTTTTTTTCAGGTTTTGTTCCCTCTTTTTTTATGTAGTATAAGAACCTTTCATCAGCCCAACGAACGATACTCTTTCCAAAAGCAATCGACACACCTAAATAGATAGCAGCAATTGCGTGAGACGTAGTTGCATTTCCACCCTTTAATAGATCTATAGCAGTTACGATTAACAGAAACAAATCAATCACGGGTGTTAGAAGTAAAAAGAACGATCCCATTTTTTTAAAGTTATATACATAACGTAAAGTTAGACCGAGTATTATAACAATCCAAAAACCAATTTCTGCTGCAATAATTGACCAAGTAATAAAATTCAATTAACCACCCCACACTTTTACTTACAAAAAATCTAGTAGTATAAAAACACACGCTTATATATTGTATATTATATTATAAGGAGAAACAATAAAAAAATTCCACATTTTATAAAATTAACCATATTAATTCAGCGAAAACCTCTTTTTGCTTCGCTAATTGAATAACAGTAAACCACTGAATCCGCTTAAAAAGCATCTGATAAATGGTGCTCTTTGCCTTTTCTTATTGCTTCAATTGTGAAATAGTTAGATTTTTGACAAGTTGAAATAAGCATTTGCTCTACCCGATTTTCAAATGCCAAGTTTTTATGTAACTCAAGCCAACGATACCACTAAAGGTAACTATCCAAATAATACGTACCAACGCCCTGAAATCGTTCCATCCATCCTTTCAAACGGCGATGGAAGTTATTAACGTGTTGTATATGGAATATCCCTTTTTTTACTCGTTGATTTTGATTAAGATTAACTGTTTCGTGTTTAAGATTTTTTGCTGCTGCAAATTTTTTATAATTGGTAGCGGTATCCGTGCATAACAAAGAAGAATGGGCTATATAATCCCCGACAACCCCATTAATTTCTTCTGCTTTTACACGACCTCTACCTGCCATCCTCGCAATAATATTGTTATTTCGATCTTGTGCTACAACTACAGCAATTTTCTGATTTGAAATCCCTCGTTTTTCATCCTTTTCTCCTCGTTTTTTTGGTTTACGATGTGTAAATCTACGACCTTTTAAAGATTCACGAAAGAAAGTCTCATCACTTTCAATGATGCCAGATAATTGGTTGAAGCCGTGACTTCCTAAAGCGTTTAAAATCTTATGTCTCCAATAAAAAGCGGTAGATATATGAATTTTTAAAGAGTCTGAAATCTTCGGTAATGTAACACCGTTTATCATCATTTTAATGTATTCAATCCATTTTTCCGGATAACGCGAACCTGAAAAAGGCGTATTTGTCATATCATTAAATGTTTTTCCACAATCCTTACATAAATATCTTTGTCTAGAACGATATTTACCATTACGTTTTACGGCAGTACTTCCACAATGAAGACAACCTAAACCAGACGAAAAGCGAGACTCCTTGATCTTAGGAAGTAATTCTTCCATTTTATTTTCTTCTTTTGGATATAGATCTTGTTTCATTGCCTTAAATAAGGCTAGTTGATCTGCTTTTCCTAATTCTCCGACTGCTTCATATACATATCTCCACATTATTGAACGCCTCCTGAAAATGCATTATATTCAACCATATTCAGTATTTTCAAGAGAGCAACAATCAAAACAGCCTTAATAAAAGCAATCGCACCCTATTAAGTTTGTGAAGAAATGTACTTAAAGTAACGGGGTGCTTTAGTTAAATATTCGATTTACAAAATATCAAACATAAAAACAGAGTTGATTCTACACATTTTGTAGATTAACACTGTTTTTATGTTTTAACAGCAACAATCTTTTAGAAAATAGCTTAAAATAAAGTTTGATAATTTGTAAAAAAGTTCGCACCACTCCTCAAGTGGAGTGACTTTTAAGTTAATATACAACTTCAAATATTATTAAAAAAGTGAACAACTAAACAAAATTAAATAGATACAAAAGATTTTAAACACTTCCGATAGTTTATATAACGGTAATAAACAAGCGTTTTAACAATAGGGTAAATTGAAATAAAACTGAAAAACTTCTATATTAATAAATGCTTCAATAGAAAATCCATTTATTACAGCGGAATAGTTCCGGATTCGGCTTTGTGCTTTGACCTGCAGGAGGGTAGACACGATGTCGGTCATTTCGGTAAAGCCACAAGACGTGGCGCTTTTTACCGATGACAGGTCAGTTAGCAGTTATCGCAATCAATGCGAATGCCTTTACAGCAGGCGTTAACAGACCTACGTGTTATCGTGAATATAGGTGTTGTTGCGTAAGTGAATGTAACGACGTAATCTGCCTCAGGATTGATTAATTGTATTGTTTGTGCGGGCTGGTCTGGAGGGAACAATGTCCATAGCGTACCATTGATGTCCGTAAACGTTTCAAACGGCGGAATGATTACCGTGGCGCCAATAAAACTGTTAATAATGGTTGAATGTATCACATGGGCGGGGTTATTGAACTCTACAAAGTTTACTGTTACGATTTTCACCGGCTTAACATAGTTGATGTCGTAATTGTTATAAGCATTTAGAAAAGACCATACCAACGGTGGCGGCGTCTGATTTGGGATGAAAGTGCTGAAATGCTCTGTAAATATATGCGTCTTATATATATCGCTGTCACCCCCGCTTGTGATAGCCCAATACGCATATGTTTGCGCAAGGTTTCCACTGAATATAACGGAGGCAAATACCGTTACATTGGCGAGCTCATCCGTAAATATACCTCCGCCGTCCCCACCGGCGGTATTATTTGTTATTTCAGCGCCGGCGATTGAAACGAGCGAACCCATGGCAATGATGCCGCCGCCATCCGTTAATGCGGTGTTATTCGTAATTATGCCGCCGGTTATCGTTAAGGTAGGTGTGAATCCTGGAACGGCGCCCATGGAGATGCCACCGCCAAAATTTGCTGTATTATTTTCAATCGTCCCGCCCGTAATGGTAACAGTTGAGATGGGAGTGAATGTCGGAAAAGTCCAAATTGCTCCGCCGTAGCTTAAAGATGAGTTGCCGCTGAAGGTCGCATTCGCATTTACCGTAAGGGTCGACGCAAAAAGCGCAATCCCTCCGCCGCCACGGGTAGCATTTTGGGGATCCCCGTTGCTGTTTGCGTGGTTATTGATAACTCTTGCGTTTCCTTCGATGGTAACGGAAGAGCCGGAAAATGCATCAATGCCGCCACCTTCAAGGCCCGCCTGGTTTCCGCTTACCTCAGCGATCCCTGTAAGGACAAGGATAGAGCCATCATTTACAAAAATCCCGCCTCCTCCTGTTCCCGCCGTGTTTCCGGTCACCTGGCCGTCGCTCAGGGTAAGGGTGGAACCACTGGAGAAGTAAATGCCACCGCCTTGATTTGAGCCGGCTATAACACTGACTGCCTTATTTTCAGTAATTAAGCAGTTTGTAATTGAAAATTCGCCTAGAACACCCTGTACCCTAATACCTCCGCCGAAATTTCTTATACTGTTGCCAATTATTGTGCTGTTCATGATAACAAGCGCATTTGCATTGCTACCCAAAGATTGTGGCATTGAATAGATGCCGCCGCCATTGCCGTCGGCCGAATTGTTGCTTATTTCACTGTTTTGAATTGTAACGATGGTGTCAAACGCGTTTATACCTCCTGCGTCACCGAAAGCCACCACGGTAGAATTAGCGGTGATTATTCCTCCGTTAATGGTAAGGGTGGAACCCAGACTGTTCCCTCCCGCTATTGTGGTAATACCGCCACCGCTGTTGTTCGCACGGTTGCCTGTTATTTCCCCACCGTTCATCACGATGTCACAGTCAGCACCAAAGACACCGGCACCACTACCAGCAAAACAGTTTTCTATGAGCGCGGCGTTCATGATCAGACTGCTTCTACTAATATTGCCCTGAACCAGGATGCCGCCACCGTTGCCACTACTCCTGCAATTGGTAATTGTGCTGCCATCAAGCGTTAGGGAACAATTGGAACCGAAAATTAATATACCTCCGCCCGTCCCTCCGCCATCAAGGATGATACCTACACCTACATTCATCGACACTCCGGTTAAACTGCCGTTTGTTAACGTTGAAAAGTGACGAAAGCTTCCTCCACTTGTAATCGCAAGTGTAACACTACTACTGCCGCTGCTATTGATCAGGTTAATTGTGATATTTTTTTGTATCAAAACAACACTACTGAAATTGATATCATTTATAATAAAAAAATTGAATACATCTCCGTCTTGTGCGCTCACTAATGCTGTTGTGATATCAGTAAAGTTGAAAACATTAACATCTACAATCATATATATATATATCCCCTTTATATTGCTTTTTATAAAATAACCTTATTAAAATTATATGCCAGAGTGGAAAAACGTGGCTGGGTTAAGGGGACGGTTCTTGTCGTTGGGGTTGGAACAAGGGGCTCTAGCGATTTACTTTGTATAATCCGCCTTGGGGTACAATGTCCCTCCGGAAATTAACTTCTCTTATTAAGCTAATGGGTGCTTTACTTAAAGATGGGATTCCATAGAGATCCCATCTTTTTCTAATTCAACTCCCATGAAAGAACTTAATCATCTTTCATTTTCTGTGGTGAAGTGTTGATTTTTGGCGCTTCATGGATGGCTAACGGGGCAGTTTAGTTGAACAAATGTTATAACATTCTTCCATATAATTAGTCTTAATGACTAGTAGGTAAGAAGGAGTGATGTTCTTTTTATTAATTTTTAGAACTAACAGAGCGGGTTTATGATAGATAGCAACTTTAATTAGAAACACCGAAATCTATATTGAAATGAAAATTTATTTACGACGCAAGATTGTGATAAACAAATGATGGAGGAGAAAAAAATGGGTGTTAAAAGAAAATTTGGAGCACTAATTTTAACGAGTGTTATTGTAATGTCTGTGGTATTTTTGTACGCACAACAAAAGCCATATAATACAGAGCAAGTTATAGACTCATTGTGGGATAAATATGAAGTACAAAGCACTCAAATTGGTGTTACTGATCCGGTTATATCGATAGATGTATATGATAAGAATGATATACCTGAAGTTGAAAAGTATTTAAAAGCCAAATTGTCTAAAGATGATTTAGAACATTATGAAATCGAGGTATTTTCTCGGTGGTCGTGAATTCTTTAGTGAGACCACAATAAATCATTTTCCAAAATCAGGCGCGATTTTGGAATTAGCGTAGCTGGTTTATATTCGACTAACGGGGAGCGTTAATTAAAGATTATTGAGTTGCATAGGCAGCTCATTTTTTTTTTGAACTCCCATGAAAGAACTTAATCATCTTTCATTTTCTGTGGTGTAGCGCTGGTTTTTGCGCTACATGGATGGCTAACGAGGCAGAATAACTCAATAAGCTATATTGATGATTCTCCAATGTAGAGATAGTATTACTGAAAATTTTAACTAAGGAATTTTAAATTAAATAAACTTTTGTACTTGAATCTCTAGTAGCGTCACCTTTTATGATGAATTTAGTTACCAAAAATAAAGCGGTAGCCAATAATTTATGCCATTGGAGGTAGGACGATTGAAAAAGGAAAGTTTATTAACCAGAGTGCTAGCAAGTTTAATGCATTTATTCTCACTTTTATTAACTTTTATTTTACCAATATTAGTATACTTGGTATCAAAGGGTAGGAATGATTATTTTGCCAATCACGCAAAAGAAGGGATGAATCTTCATTTTACTTTTTTTCCGATTTTACTAATATTAACTTTTGTATCTGATGATTTGTCAAATTAAGTGCAACAATTGCTCATTAAAAGCCTCGTTTGCAGTTTTCCAACCAAGACATTTTCTTGGTCGGTTGTTGATATAG
>NZ_JBHJTF010000002.1:0-178529 GCF_042267565.1 Lysinibacillus sp. NPDC056232
TCATAAGAATGGATAAACTCCATAGAACTCTATAATTGACCGAAAATAATATTCTGAATTATAGAAATTTAAATAATTTCTATAGATAAAAGACTCTAAAAATTCCTATATCTTCTTTGCTAATCTATAATTTTTTATGCTTACAATATGTTATTGTGACGCATCTATTAACAAATTTAATAGGAGTTCATTCTATTATTAATATTAAAAACCTTTGGATGCATTATTATTCATTTTTTATAATAAATATTGATTGATTATAAATTGTTACACTTAGTATTTTTGTGTGCAAAAGGGTAAATGAATTATTTTTCATAGCGATTAATCATAAAAAAATAAATTGACACTCAAATGTTTATGACTTAATATGAGTCTCAGCATAATAATATAGCTCTTATTAATAACCGTTGAGACGAGGGGTCGAAGATACGGTGGCCAAACAATTTAGTTCATCATGAATTAAATCCAGTGGGCCGAACCTGAGCACAAAATTTACTTTTGTGAACAATAAGAGGAACAGCAGCTGATAGTATTCGAAGCTTTCCTTAAAATTGGGTGAGCTTTTTTTTATGCCCTAAAATCTATAATTTTGTTAGGAGCAGTGAAAATTGTCAGAAAAAGTATTATTCACATCGGAGTCTGTTTCGGAAGGACATCCAGATAAAATTGCAGACCAAATTTCAGATGCAGTATTAGACGCAGCATTATCACAAGATCCGCTATCACGTGTGGCATGTGAAGTATTCACAACTACAAACACAGTAATTGTTGGTGGAGAGATCACAACAAAAGCAGAACTAGATATCGAAAAAATTGCCCGTGATACCCTAATCGGCATTGGTTACACAGATGATCAGTTCGGTATTGATGGTCATAACTGCAATGTACAAGTATTAGTACACACGCAATCTCCTGATATCGCAATGGGTGTTGATTCTTCAAGCGATACAAAAGAAGTTGGTGCAGGTGACCAAGGTATTATGTTCGGTTTTGCGACGAATGAAACTGAGAACTATATGCCTCTAGCAATTGAAATGGCGCATATGCTTGTAAAACGTGCAACTGAGCAACGTAAAAATGGTCAATTCAAATGGGCTCGCCCAGATATGAAATCACAAGTAACTATTGATTATACAGATAGTAAGCAACCTAAAATTGATACTGTTTTAATGTCAATACAACATGATGATGATTTTGACCAAGTAGCATTCATTGATTACGTTACAGAAAACGTAATTAAAGCTGTTGCGAAGCAATTTGGTATGAATGAAGACTTCCGCATTTTAATTAATCCTACTGGTCGTTTCGTAGTAGGCGGACCACACGGAGATGCAGGTTTAACAGGACGTAAGATTATTGTTGATACTTATGGCGGCGCAGCTCGTCATGGTGGTGGCGCATTCTCTGGTAAAGACTGTACAAAAGTTGACCGTTCAGCGGCATACGCAGCGCGTTACGTTGCGAAAAATATTGTTGCAGCAGGCTTGGCAGATAAATGTGAAATCCAATTATCATATGCAATTGGTGTAAGTGAACCAATTAGTATCGCTTTAGAAACATTTGGTACAGAAAAAGTAGCGAAAGAAGACATTTTAATAGCGATTCGTCAATTATTCGACTTAACGCCAACTGGCATTATTAACATGCTAAATCTACGTAAACCACAATATCAACAAGTTGCAGCTTATGGTCACTTTGGACGTAGTGATGTAAACGTAACTTGGGAAAATACAGACAAAGTTTCGGAATTACAGCAACTCTTAACAGTTGCTATGGGACAATAATGCAAAGCGTGCAAGATCGAGTGGCTACAGAGGAGTTTTTAGTCACTCAAGACCGCATGCCATTATTTGAAGCTTTGGTCAATTACGCTAAACAAGAAGTTACGCCGTTTGATGTACCTGGACATAAAATGGGGCTACATGAAAACCCATTAAAATGGACGCTTGGAGAAATGACATTAAGAATGGACGTAAACTCGATGAAAGAGCTTGATTTATTAAGTCATCCGGAATCGGTTATTAAAGAAGCTCAGCAATTAGCTGCACAAGCATTTAATGTAGACTACGCTTACTTTTTAGTAAATGGAACTACTGTAGGCATTCTGGCGATGATTTTAGCGACATGTAAACAAGGAGATACATTGATCGTTCCTCGTAACTGCCATAAATCAGTTATGAACGGCATTATATTAAGTGGAGCAAAACCAGTATTTATTCAACCTGAAGTGGATCAACATTTTGGTATTGCACACGGAATTTCAGTTGAAAATGTAAAATCGGCGCTTGCAGAAAATCCACAAGCGAAAACTTTACTTGTGACATATCCAACCTATTTTGGTTCGATGAATCAACTGCAAGAAATTTGTAAACTCGCACATGAACAAAATGTAACAGTTATTGTTGATAGTGCACACGGAGCGCATTTAACATTTTTACCTAATGCAAACGATGCGATTAGTGCTGGTGCAGATGCAGTAACGATGAGTATGCATAAAACTGGGGGTTCATTAACGCAAAGTTCGCTTCTTTTACTACAAGAAAAACGAATCGATTCGAAGCACTTGCAAAAAGTATTAAATATGCTTCAAACGACGAGTGCAAATTATTTATTAATGAGTTCGTTAGATGTAGCACGAAGGGAATTAGCGGTGTATGGACAGCAACGTTATAGCCATTTAAAGTCAATTGTTGATGCGGCAATTGAAGAAATAGAAAATAATTCACGCTATGAAGTACTAGTAGCTGAATACGTACAACAAAATTTCAATCAATCCTATGATTGGACGAAACTTGTTATTCGTGTGAACGATATCGGTTTAACTGGTTTCGAAGTTTACACAATATTGAAACAACAGTATGGAATTCAACTAGAACTTGCCGAAGGATATGTCATAATGGCAGTCATTAGTCATGTTGATACGAAAGAAACAATCGGTAAATTAGTACATGCGTTAAAAGATATAGAACTTAATCACGCTAAAAAAGATGCGATTCGGTCAGCTTATGTGACAGCGAATCAAATAAATAGATTAGCAATGACACCGCAACAGGCGTGTAATGCAGAAACAGAAACAATTTTAATTTATGATGCGGTAGGTCGAATTAGTGCAGATTCATTAATGATTTATCCACCGGGAATACCACTAGTGATCCCAGGAGAAGTTATTTCAGAGGAAGTAGTAGAATTATATAACTTCTATTTTCTTAATTTTGGGAATGTTCTAATTGAAACTAAAGAAGAAAATTATATAACAGTCGTAAGGGAGATAGATAAATGAGCATTGAATTATCAACATTAGGTAGACACGTATTAATCGAATTTTATGGTTGCCCAAGTGAAATTATTGAGCAAAACGCTTTAATCGAGCAGTTTATGAATGAAGCCGCAGACTATTCTGGGGCAACAATTGTAGAATCTTGCTTCCATCATTTCAACCCATATGGTGTTTCGGGTGCAGTCATTATTGCTGAATCACATTTAACGATTCATACTTGGCCAGAATACGGATTTGCTTCTGTTGATGTTTACACTTGTGGCGACTCAGTAAGTCCTTGGAAAGCAGCAGAATATTTAGAGCAAAAACTGCAAGCGAAAAAGACAGAATCATTTGAAGTACCTCGTGGAATGGCAGATAAAATTCGCCAATTCGCAGAACAAGAAATTGATACAATTCTAGTGAAACA
Source organism: Lysinibacillus sp. NPDC056232 (assembly GCF_042267565.1). NCBI lineage: Bacteria > Bacillati > Bacillota > Bacilli > Caryophanales > Bacillaceae > Lysinibacillus > Lysinibacillus sp. NPDC056232. Next base: position 3,687 of record NZ_JBHJTF010000002.1, read on the forward strand.
AGAAGTATTAGAGGACGTGATTTAATGAAATGGTATACAGAACAATGGAGCAATCACTGTAAATTTTCAATCGGTTACAATGAAGAAATTCATAGTGAGCAATCTCCGTTCCAAAAAATCGATTTTTATAAAAGTGAAGAGTTTGGTACTTTCTTCACTTTAGATGGATTGATGATGGTCAATGAAAAAGATGAGTTCGTTTATCACGATATGATTACGCACCCAGCATTCGCTACTAACCCAGATATAAAAAAGGTATTAATTATTGGTGGTGGTGATGGTGGTACGGCTCGTGAAGTACTACGTTACAAATCAGTAGAAAAAGTAGTAATGGTTGAAATCGATGAGTTAGTATTCCGTTTAAGCCAGAAATACCTTCCAATTACAGCTGCTGGTGTCGAAGAGGATCCACGTATGGAAATGATTTTCGATGATGGCTTAGCTTACGTTCAAAACGCAGTTGATCAATCATTCGATTTAATATTAGTAGATTCTACTGATCCAATTTCAGTCGGTGAAGGTTTATTTACAACAGCTTTCTATAAAGAATGTTACCGTGTATTAAACGAAAAAGGGATTTTAATTAACCAACACGAATCACCATACTTCGTGGAGTATGCAGAAAACATGCGTAAAGCACATAAAAAAATTAAAGGTATTTTCCCAATCGCAAGCGTATATCAATTCCATATGCCAACATATCCATCGGGACACTGGCTATTCGGATTTGCTTCAAAAGTATTACATCCAATTAAAGATATTCAAGTAGATGCTTGGGACAAATTTGCTCTAAAAACGAACTATTACAATACAGATTTACACGTTGGTGCATTCGCACTTCCTACATTTGTGAAAGAGGCACTTGATCGTGATGAATAAACCAATAAATGTTGGTTATTAAAGTTGACTTTGCGTTATTCCTTTCGACGGAACAACTAGTTTTCGACCAAGAACTCGCTTTGCAATGCAAGTAATTCGTCCGGATTGGGCAGTATAACAGTGGTTTTTCCAGAGAAGCATTTATGGGAAGATTTTATAAAAAAAATCAATTTGACGTTTTGTACTATTTTTTGTATTATATTGAAGAAAAGAGTGCCCGGACTAGAACGGGAGAGGTTCATAGCTGATACCCTCTATAAAAAACTATGGAAACATGACAATATGCCATGTCCATATCGGACGTGGCTTTTTTTTATGTTTTTACTTATGTTTTAATAGAACGATTGGTGATGCCTCTCTTGAAAAGTGTTGGGAAACATTTTACAAGGAGGTTTTTTTATGTCTTGCCGAAGCCATGAAGAAGGACTGACGCATTAAAGTACACAATATTCATATGTCGTTTAATGAACCACGATCTTAATCCAGAAAAAATTGATTATCGATCAATGAGGAATTGAATAGTTCAATCAAGAAAGAGGTATTTAGCTACCCTCTAAAAAAAACTAAGAAGAAGCAGCACTTTTTCTTAGAGTGCTGTTTTTTCGATAAAAGGGAGTTTTTATAGATGAAGCAGGGAAAAGCAATTGTTGTATTTAGTGGAGGTCAGGACAGTACAACCTGTTTGTTCTGGGCAAAAGAACGTTTTAAAGAAGTTGAGGCAGTAACTTTTGATTATGGTCAAAGGCATCGTTTTGAAATTGAATGTGCGAAGATGATAGCAGAGGAGCTCGGTGTCAAGCATCACATTCTTGATATGTCACTCCTGAATCAGCTTGCTCCGAATGCATTGACACGACAAGACATAAAGGTAGAAGACGGAGAAAATGGTGAGCTTCCATCGACTTTTGTACCTGGCCGAAATCTTCTCTTTCTTTCATTTGCGGGCGTTTTAGCGAGCCAAGTAGGAGCTAAGCATATTGTAACTGGCGTTTGTGAAACAGATTTTAGCGGATATCCGGATTGCCGAGATGTTTTTATTAAATCCTTAAATGTAACGTTAAATTTATCGATGGATGATTCCTTTGTGATTGATACACCGTTGATGTGGCTGAATAAGGCACAGACATGGGAGCTTGCTGATCAGTTTGGGGCACTTGAATTTATTCGAGAAAGAACGCTGACTTGCTATAACGGTGTAATAGCAGATGGCTGTGGTGAATGCCCGGCATGTCATCTTCGAAAAAAAGGGCTTGATGAGTATTTGAGTTACAGGAAGGAGTCTTAAGGCATGTCAGATTTTAGAATCGTCGATAAGCTCCAAAAAATAGATGTAGATATTCAAAGAAATCAATTGAACTATCATGCAAAACGTGTTCTCGTAAGCAAAGAATTTACCTTCGATGCTGCTCATCATTTACATAATTATGAGGGGAAATGTAAAAACTTGCATGGTCATACGTATCGCGTAGTTTTAGCATTAAGTGGATACACAGATGAACGCGGTTTGATGATTGATTTTGGCGATATAAAAGGAATTTGGAAAGAAAAAATAGAGATTCATTTGGATCACCGTTATTTAAATGAAACGCTCCCACCCATGAATACGACGGCAGAGAACATTGTTGTTTGGATTTACGAAAAGATGGCTGCGGCCTTGCTTGATGAACAAAGATATAACGGTGCGCGTGTAGAGTTTATCCGGCTATATGAAACTCCGACAAGCTATGCAGAAGCGAGACGGGAGTGGATAGAAGTTGAGTAAGATACCTGTTATCGAGATTTTTGGACCGACGATTCAAGGTGAGGGAATGGTAGTTGGCCAAAAGACCATGTTTGTGAGAACTGCTGGCTGTGATTATTCCTGTTCTTGGTGTGATTCATCGTTTACGTGGGATGGCAGCGGAAAGCATCTTATTGTCCAAATGACAGCGGAAGAGATTTGGTCGGAGTTGAAACGTCTTGGAGGCAGTGGCTTTTCATTTGTCACGATTTCAGGTGGCAATCCTGCACTTATCCGAAATTTGGAGGAGTTCATTGCAATTTTAAAAGAAAATGACATAAAGGTCGGGGTGGAAACACAAGGAAGTAGGTGGCAAAAATGGATGTATGAGATAGATGAACTGACAATCTCACCAAAGCCACCTAGCTCTGGTATGACAACAGACTATTCGGTGCTCTCTGATATCTTCGAAAAACTTAAAAATCGAAACAGTAATCACCATATATCCCTCAAAATAGTCGTTTTTAATCAAGCGGATTACGAGTATGCTAAACAAATTCACCATCGGTATCCAAAGATTCCTTTTTATCTCCAAGTCGGTAATGATGATCTTACGACGATTGACAATTCACGTTTAATACTACATTTATTAGATAAATATCATGCGCTGATTGATAAAGTGATGAAGGATGAGGAATTCAGAGATGTCAAAGTACTGCCACAGGTGCATGCTCTTGTTTGGGGGAATAAAAGAGGTGTATAGTGTGCCATTACAGGAAAAATTGTATGGTTTTATCATTATTTATTAGGCTTCCATCAGATATGTGCTGTAAAACCTTCAAATCGAAAGGGAAAAGTTCTTAACTTAGGAAGGTGTGAAAGTATAGGCTAATTTGGCCTATACTTTTTTGATGCGCGCAGCATGAATGTAATCTATAGAATATATAGCTGAACCGCGAAGATAGAAGTAGTGACTAGCCAAGTGCAAGGGTGCTCGTAGCGATGCGGAATCTGCAAACAACTGAGTGACCAACATCGTGTTGTTGCCGCTACCGCTTCGCTTTCACGCAGATAAAACCCTTTTGCTGACGCTTCGCTTTCGCACAAAAAACATCTGCTACTGCCGCTTCGCTTTCGTGCAAAAGACATTTGTTAGCCTAAAGTTTCCGGCGGATGTCATAAATTTGAGATGAGGCTTGTATGAATAGCAAGCTAATTATTTTTGAATTTCCCTCTTGACCTTAAAGTAACTTTAAGATGTATCATTGAATTAAAGGAGGCGTAATGGTTGAGTAAGTTGATGACAATACAGGATTTCGCCGAAAGAACTGGTATTTCCAAAAGCGCATTAAGATATTATGAGTCACAAAATTTACTTCGTTCAGTCAGTAGAGACATTAGTGGGTATCGAGTTTATTCTGAAGATCAAGTTGAAGTAGCTAAATTAATCTCAAGTTTACGTTTGGCAGATATACCAATAAAAAATATTCAAGCGTATTTAGAGGAAAGCGATGAAATAACAAGACAAAAGATGATGGATAATTGGATTCAGATGATAAAGGGAAGGCTAGATATTTTAAATGTAAGTTTACGCTACTTAGAAAGTGAAAATACTAGCAAAAATATCTATCTATTAGAGAAAAGCGCAGAAAAAATTATTTGGTTTTTTGCTGAATCCGAAATTGGTGAATTCAGAGAAATTGTTAATAAGAAAGCTAAAGAACTTGAGCAATTAAATATTCAAATAAAAAATTGCTATTTAAAATATATATCTGGAAAAGACGTGATTAAAGTCCAATTTGGCTTCGGAATACCTTTAGACATACACCCAAACAAGCAAATTGAAACAGATTTTTTAGAACATATGCCAGCTTGTATATACATTGCTATGTCCTTTAATGATTCAATCACAAAAATTCAAGATGGTTATTGCAAATTAATAAACTATGCAAATGAAAATAACTGGGTTCCTACAGGTTCCATACTAGAATGGTATCGAGGGAATGATTTTACTAATCTCGACTTATTATTGCCGGTCACACAATTTGGGAAGAGGGGGGAAATGAAAAATGTATAAAAATGATGAAGAGTTAGTTGTAAGAATAGTAGAATTGAAAGGAAATTATTATCAATTTGGCTTGGAGCAAGGTAGAGAATTAAGGTCATTACCGATCTTTGAACAATTGGAACAGCTAGGGAAATTGAATGTTAACTCAAATGTACAAAAGGCGAAGGAAATAGTAAAAAATGTTTCACCGAATCTTTTTCAAGAATTAATCGGCTTGGCAGAAGGATTAGATATGGAAATAGATAATACTATTAAACTTTTTAGTGGATATGATGTAGCATTTCCACAAATGGGGTGTACTACATTAGTAAATGATGGCTATTATGTACGCAATTATGATTTTAGTCCGGAAATGTACGATGCAAGGCTTGTATGGATGAATCCTACAGATGGCTATGTTAGCGTAGGCTTTAGTCAGCAAATAATTGGAAGACTTGATGGAATGAATGAAAAGGGGCTCGTTGTAGGGTTACATTTTGTGAATAACGAATACAAGGAAGAGGGATTTATAGCAACGACTATTGTTAGAATGCTATTAGAACAATGTGCAAATATTGAAGAGGCACTAAATTTCATCACAAATATACCTCATGGTTATTGCTACAATTACTCCATTACAGATCAAAGTGGAACAAGTGTAATAGTAGAAGCTTCCCCGCAACAACAGATCATCAATTTCACGAATCCTCTTATTTGTACCAATCACTTTGAGTCAGAAATATTGAGAGAGAAAAACAGAATAGGAATACAAGGATCAATAAAAAGTAAGGACTATGTGAGTTCCTTATTATCGGAAAGTTTATCACCCATGTCTACATACCATCACTTTAATGATGAAAGTTCCCCGATATTTTTTAAACACTATAAAGAGTACTTTGGTACGTTGCATACAGTTGTCTATTGCCCAAAAGATTTAAGCATCATAATTGGAGTTGGTGGGAATTGTGAACCAATGATGTTTTCTCTAAAAGAATATATGGAGGGGACATTCATTCTACCTGAATATATGAAAGGGACAATTAATCAATCTAAATAAAAAGGACCTGTGGTTGCAATATCACCGATTTAGTGATAAGTAACAAAATCGTATTTTCACAAATAATAAAAAATCCTACCATTTTATCTACTTTCCAATCTACATTTGTGTTAACTTATTATTAATTGAGGTTAACTCAAATTAAGGAGAATAGGAGAAAACAACAACAAGTATTTAAGAGTAAGATGGAGGAATAAAATGATCCGAAAGTTTTCTACTTATGATCTTGCCCAGATTTCATTGCTAGCTTGTCTTATTATCGTTTCAGGCATATTTAAAATTCCAACAGGTATTCCTGGGTCAGAATTTCAATTATCAGCACCTATTGCAGTTGCGATTGCAGCGGTGTTTGGATTTAAGCGATATTTTCTAGCGGGGATCATTGCAAGTTTAATCTTATTTTTACTAGGTATACACTCGATCTTAAATGTGGAGATCGCATTCATTTTTCGATTGACTGTAGGCCTACTCATTGTTTTATTTGGGCCTTCAATTCCGGTACTTGTTTTGGCAGGCCCAATTGGAACAACGATTGCTAGATTTGGTTTAGCTTTTACGTTAGGGACTCCATTTTTACCGATATTAGTTTTGGCTATTCCAGGTATGGTAATCACAGCTGTTAGTGTTTATCCTATAACGAAAATGTTACATACAATTAATAGGAAAGTAGCAGGTAATAATCATGTTAAAAGCGTGTTATAGCATTCGAATGCGTGCGGCTGAAAGAAGTCTTGAACTAGGGGAAAAGCATATATCTGGTGGTGAACGGATAGGTAGTAAATCTCAGATAGAGCCAATCGTAAAACAGTTATTGAGCAAAGCAAGTAATCATTCACGTGGAGATGCTGACTTTATTCAAATTACCGTTGAAAAAATTGCACATGATCAGATACAGTATATGCCACCTTTAGAAATTACGACAGTTGAGGCTGCTTCAATCGAAAAGGCCCATAATGAAGCAAGAAAGATACTAACCTCCTTAGGTGTTTCGGAACATGCACTGAATGTTGCTTTTCATCAACTTAGTAGTAATCAAAATCTCCGAGGGGCAATCATCCTAAATAGTAAAACCGGCTTACGGCTTGACGATCGGGGGCAAAAGGGTGTTCGTGTATCACGAATCGATTGGCAAGACGCTAATGGGGACCTTAATGAACGTGTACGTGAAGCGTTGGCTCTGGCGTCGAAAGTGGCAAATTCTCCATTTACAATTGCAGAATTATGTTGGTCTGATGATCCAGATTACGTGACTGGATATGTAAGTAATCGTGCCATTGGTTATGTCAGAATTACACCGTTAAAAAGGGTAGGCTGTGAGAGCGGAGGGCGTATTTTTTTTGTGTCAGATGAAGTTGAACTAGAATCTTATATAGACTATTTAGAAAACGTACCGGTTCTCATTAGGAGGGATTAAAAAATGGATCATTGGTTTCAACGGGAATTACAATTAATAGAAGAGAATGGATTGACAAGGAAGTTACGCTCGTTTTCAAATGGAAATGAGAGCGAGGTAATCATGAATGATAAGAGATTCTTGCTTTTTTCATCTAATAACTATTTAGGTCTTGCAACAGATTTTCGGTTGAGAAAGAAAGCATCTGAAGGTATTAGTAAATACGGTACAGGAGCTGGCGGTTCGAGATTAACAACTGGAAATTTCGTTATTCATGAACAGCTTGAATCAGAAATTGCGGATTTGAAAAAAACGGAAGCAGCCATTGTTTTCAGCAGTGGTTATTTAGCGAACATTGGCGTGATTTCGAGTGTGATGAAGGCAGGGGATATTATATTTTCTGATGCCTGGAATCATGCGAGTATTATAGATGGTTGTCGCCTTAGTCAAGCAAAAACAATTGTGTATGAACATGCGGATATGGTGGATTTAGAGCATAAATTGAGACAATCACATGGAGATGGAAAGAAGTTAATTGTAACGGATGGCGTCTTTAGTATGGATGGTGATATTGCTCCACTTCCTGAAATAGTTGCGCTAGCAAAGGAATACAATGCTTACATAATGATTGATGATGCGCATGTGACAGGTATTTTAGGAAGTGATGGTTGTGGTACTGCTGATTATTTTGGGTTGAAAGATGAGATTGATTTTACAGTGGGCACGTTGAGTAAAGCGATTGGTGCAGAGGGTGGTTTTGTGGCGACATCGTCAATTGCAAAGAACTATTTACTAAATAACGCTAGATCATTTATTTTCCAAACAGGTTTATCTCCAAGTGCGATTGAAGCAGCGCGAGAAGGAATATCCATTATTCAAAATGAGCCCGAACGAAGGGAACAATTGCTGAATAATGCTAAGTATTTACGTTTAAAATTGGAGGAATCCGGTTTTGTAGTTAGGGAAGGGGAAACTCCCATTATATCTCTTCTTATTGGTGATTCCCGTGAAGCTATGCAATTTTCTGAGAAACTTATGGATGAAGGTGTCTTTATTCCAGCGATTCGACCACCAACTGTGCCAAAAGGGTCAAGCCGGTTGCGGATTACAGTGATGGCTACACATACAATGGATCAGCTCAATACAGTCATCAATAAAATTAAGAAAATAGGAAAAGAAATGGGTCTTGTATAAAAAGTCTTATAGAACTTAATAATATTGAAAAGATGTTTAATGACTAAATCGTTGTTGAACAGCGAGAGCTTTAGTTTAAGATTGCATAATCCTAATAAAACCCCTGATACTTCTGCTTAGCGTAGAAAAATCAGGGGTTTTCATTTAAACCATTGCACATTTTTGTTACAAATGATTCAATGCTTTGACACTCACTTTTACTGTTAAATCATGCTTTCCACCTGAATAAACACCTTCAACAGGGCTTATATCGGAATAATCACGGCCAATGCATAAAATAATGTGATTTTCTAATACTTCTACATTATTAGTTGGATCGAGACCAATCCAGCCAATTCCCGGTATCATGACTTCTACCCAAGCATGGGTTGCACTATCACCGATCAAGGCGGAGTTTTCGTCGACATATAAATAACCGCTCACATAGCGCGCTGGAATTCCTTTAGCTCTTAGCACCGCAAGCATGACATGTGTAAAATCCTGACAAACACCTCGCTTAAGGGCGAAAGCTTCACTTGCCGTCGTCGTCACATCGGTTGCACCCGGATCATATTCAAAAGTCGAGTATAAATATTGCATTAAATTTAATGAAAATAGCACAGGATTTTCAGCATGACCAATGGCATGATAAACTTCCTCTAACTGATTTTCTGTCATATACGTAAATTGTGTAAATTTTAAATAGGGTAAATAATGCTCATAAAATAATTGCGAGTGAAAAATGGTCTGCATTTCTGGTGAATATTGAATACGATGAATAAATGGTGCGCGTTGAATGCTGACAATAGAGGTCGTTTGGATTTCTAGTTCTTGATGCTGCTCTGGTATATAAAAAGTGCCAACCGTATTGCCCCATATATCTGTATGCTCACGCGTTAAAGATGAAGGTGTAATGGCAATTCGATAGGATAATAAGCGCTGACGCTCATCGCCTCTTGGCTTTAAGCGGATTGTATTTAAGCTTTGATCGACTTCAGACTCATATTGAAAAATATTAGTATGTTGAATTTCAAATTTCATTGTGTCCGCTTCCTTTGAATTACTGACTTGCTTGTTGATAGGGAGCTGTCGTTGATTCCTTTCAAGGTTGTACGCTGGGCTCATATAGATGATAAATTGTGGAAAATGTATTGCCAAAATCAATACATTGACACAATCTTTCCTCCATTAATAAAATCGTTTCTTCTAAGGTACTATTCCATAAATCTACATTCAATATAGCAAATAATAAACTTTTTAATGGGGCATGAAGCTCTATAAAACTTGCTGAAAGAGGATCGTTTTCTAAACAAATAAATGTTTCTTCTAACTTTTGTAAGCAAAACATCACTGAACGCGGGAAATGCTTATCCTGTAATAAATATTGAAGTACACACAGTAAATTGGTTTGGCGATGCTTTTGTAAATAAGACTCCGTCGCCTCTGATAAATCGAGTAAAAACGAACCGTCCGCTTCTAGTAACGAGAAGGTTATTTCCTTATGTTGCTCCAGTATAATTAAAGTCATACGAATCGTTTTTTCTGTACGCTCTAACCATTTCCCAACTTGCATGAAATAAAAGGGTACATCTCGATCCATCGAGCCTTCGATAAGCCCGGTAACCGTCAAAGAAGTTTTACGAACATTTTGTAAAAAAGAGTTAAGAACGATAAGTGGAATGGGTCTTTCACGTTCCAATATTTCTTGCTGTAAGGATAAATAAAAGGCATTTTGCAATTCCCAAAGTTCAATGGGGATGCTATCTCGAGTTACGCGCGCATTTTCTCTAACTGCACGTAAAGTAGCATGAAGAGCGTTACAGTTATTATTTGAAAAGAGTAGATATTCGATAAGTGGATTGACTCGAATCGACTCATATAAGCTCAAGTACTCTTCCTTCGAGGCACAAATATTCAACACCGCTTCCCAATGATCGATGTATTCATTTTCTTTGCCAGATTGCTCCAACATATTCAACAGCTGTACTTGTAATATATGTGCATTTGATTGTGATCGTTCACTATATCGTGCCATCCAGTATAGTGCATCGGCTACTCGACTTAGCATACTGCAATTCCTCCTTTAATATCCAAGTATCTTTTGCTCCTCCACCTTGTGAAGAATTCACGACTAAAGATCCTTCTTTTAATGCTACACGGGATAACCCGCCAGGAAGCACATAAATATCCTTACCCTTCATCACATAAACACGCAAATCGACATGACAAGGATAAAATCGCCCATCCTGGAAAGCTGGTGCTCTTGACAGACTAATCGTTGGTTGTGCAATGTATTGATGCGGGTTTTCCATAATTTTTTCTTTATAAATAGCGATTTCTTCATCAGTCGCATGCGGACCAATCAGCATATCATAGCCACCAGAGGCACTAACATTTTTTATGACAAGCTCTCTCATATGCTCAAGAACCCAATCTAGCTGACGATCATCAGCTAGATGATAAGTCTTCACATTACGTAAAATAGGTTCCTCTTTCAAATAGTAGCGAATCATATCCGGTACATAGGCATACATCGCTTTATCATCAGCCACACCGTTACCAACTGCATTTAAAATGGCAATATTTCCAGCTTTATAAGCAGCCATAATATGAGGAACTCCGAGTAAAGAATCTTCACGAAAAACAGCAGGGTCTAAGAAATCATCATCAATTCGACGATAAATAATATCAATTTGCTCAAGACCGTAGATGGTCTTCATATATACCTTATTGTCTTGGACAACTAAATCATGCCCTTCGACAAGTTGAATATTGAGCTGCTGTGCTAAAAAAACATGATCGTAATAGGCTGAATTATACATGCCAGCTGTTAAGAGGACAGCTTTAGGTTCTCTATCTGGCTCCATGCAAGGTGGCCGATGAGCAAGGAGTGCCGTCTTCATAAAGGCCATTTGTTTGTCGAGTGACTGAATCGAATGTTTAGAGAAAAATTCAGGATACACTTCCTTCATCACAGATCGATTTTGGAAAACATAGGAAATACCAGAAGGATTGCGTAAATTATCTTCTAACACGTAGTAAACACCATTCTCATCACGAATTAAATCGATACCAGCTAAAAAAATATGATTATCGATAGGTACTTTAACACCAAGCATTTCTTTATAATAATAAGGATTGTTTTCAATGAGCTGTTTTGGAATAAGCCCATCCTCAAAAATAGATTGTTCATGGTAGACATCATATAGAAAGCAATTTAAGGCTTTCATACGTTGCTTCATCCCAGCTTCAATTTCTTTCCACTGTTCATGTGGAATAATAATAGGTATAAAATCAAAGGGCATTGTCCGCTCTGTTCCACCTTGTGCTCCATATACGGTAAATGTAATGCCTTGTTTAAGGAATCTAGATTGTGCTTGCTGATATTTTTCCTCTAATTGGTCCTTTGTGAAAGCATTGAGCTTATGGTGGAAAGACCGATAATGAGGCTTCGGTTGATTGCCATCTAACATTTCATCAAAAAACAAACCAGATTCATAGAAATTCATCATATGGATCGCCCTCCGAATTTAAGTAGTAGAGAAAACGTGTTACACTAAAAATGAATACATAGAAGGAGCTAATAAAATGACAATCATTAATTTAATGCAAGCCTATGAGCTAGACAAGCTTTCAAAATTAGATTTTACTAATGAGGAAATTGTGCGCACATTGCAAACAGGGGATTTATCAGTTTGGCAGGAAAAAGTACCAAACTATGAATTTTCCGAAACAATGGCACTTTATCAAGAAGGGAAACAATTATTCTTAGACGCTCTGCATGGTAACTACCGTATCAAATATGTAACTTTGCCAGGCATTCAACGTTTACTGTATCTTCGTTTCCAATTAGAAGAAGGTAAGGATTATCAATTATTAGAAACAGGAATCCAGCATCTAACTTGTAATGAGGAAACTATCGAAAAGCTTCAACTTATGCTATCAACTAACTGGTCTGTAGCTAAACAAGTAGATGGGACGTATAGTATTTTTGTAAAGTAACAGGTTTCGTACAGAAAACATTTATTGCAGTCGCTTCGCTTTTGCATCGGTAAATAATGCGTCTGAAATCGACAAAAACCAAATAATCCCATGCGTGTTGTGAGAAGAATCGACATATACAGTTACCCATCTTTTCATTTTTCGATTCGTCTCATAGCATTTATCTCACTAGATTTAAATATTCATTTTTTTCGCGTTTTATACCTAAATAGTGAAATTTCCAAAAAAAACTTTAAAAAAGGTGATTTTCTTTCTAAAAGAGAATCATCTTTTTTGTTACCTAAAAGGGAACGTACGTTCAGTTAAGTGGAAAAAGTTCATTTATTTCACCATAAAGTTCCCAAATTTATATTTGGGAACGTTTTTTCGTGGTAAAATAGAGCAAATAGAGGTGATTTTATGGAAAAGCCGAAGCTACCAAAAATAATGAGAGATTTCCTTGTTTATTTAACGACGATTAAAGGGAAGTCTCACCGCACACGAAAAGAATACGAATATGATTTGACATTATTCTTCCGTTTTTACATAGCCATTCAGAATGATCAAGATAGTTCAGAATTAACGAAAATAGATATTTCTACTATTTCAATAGAAGATATTCGTGAAATGACACTAGAAGATCTTTATTTATTTATGGAATATTGCGAGGTGCAGCGTGGCAATTCTGCATCTGCGAGAGCACGTAAAGTAGCAACGTTAAAATCATTTTTTAAATACTTGAAAGGGAAACGTCGTCTTATTGAGGAAAATCCTGCAGATGAACTAGAGACCCCTAAAATAGGACGGAAAAGACCTATCTATATGAATATCGAGGAAGCGACACAATTTATCGATGGCATCCAGCCAAATCGCGCTTCACCGAGAAATTATTGTATGATGATGTTTTTCTTGAATTTAGGGATTCGTGTGACGGAGCTTTGTCAGTTAAATAGGTCGTCTATACAAGGACGCTACTTAACGGTTGTTGGTAAAGGGAATAAAGAACGGACCGTTTATTTGAACGATAGCTGTATACAGGCACTTGCAGACTATGAAAATAACGGAAAGACAACATATAAAGGTGAGGGAGACGAGCCCCTTTTCATCTCACAAAAGGGAACACGCTTTACCCGTCAAACCGTTGCAAAAATCGTTAAACAAATTAATCAGCAATCTGGACTCCAAAAAGAACGACTGACGCCACATAAGTTACGTCATACATCCGCAACAATGATGTATAAATCAGGGGCAGATATTCGAAGTCTCCAGCATATATTGGGCCATTCAAGTGTGGCAACAACGCAAATCTATACCCATATTGAAAATGAAGAGCTGCAACATGTACTCGAAAATAATCCATTTAATATTGTTCGGGCAAGATAATTTCCAAAATTTCAAAGGGAATTTACTTAATCTAAAGAATACTTTATATTGTATAGAACATATACAGAATAGGAATCAAAAATCGTTTGGTAAGGGGAGTAGCTTATGAATCAATTAATTAACGATCATCTATGTGAAACAAGAAATAACTTAGTTGAGGAGATTAAAGTATTAAGTAATACTCAGTTTAATGCTAAGCCTGATGCAAACAATTGGAGTATAGCGCAGATTTGCCATCACTTAATCTTAGTGGAGGAGTCTACAGTAAAGGTGATTGCATGGGGAATAAAACAAGTAGATAATAAGCAAACGGAACGAAAAAATTTTGACATTATCGTAGACAGAACAAAGAAATTTACAGCACCCAAAATTGTTGAACCAGCTGAAGACTTCTTTACAGTACAGCAAATCATTGAGTTGCTGGAGGATTCGAGAAAAAAATTAACAACTTACCTTGATACTATTGAAGACAAATCATTATTAGCAGAGAAATCCGTGAAGCATCCTGTTCTTGGAGAATTACCCCTCGATCAATGGGTGGAACAAATTTATTTTCATGAACAACGACATATTGGACAAATCAAAGAAATCAAAGCATTCATCAAAGTTGAACACTAATGAACTTCCTGGAGACATAGTACAAAGAATGAAAAAAAAGAAAAGACCGACATTATGTTAAAGAAATTATCATAGACATTAAAAATTCAATCGCATTAGAAATAATCTGGAACATTTTAATATTTATCCCTAAAATGATCTTCCGATTATTGAAAAATTTATGAAGAGTCTAATTTCTCGCAAACAGCATAAAGAGGTCGAGAAATAGACACACAGTAAGAAGGAAAGGACAATGAGCCTCTCCTTCTTTTTTTGCGCTTTGTGGTATGATTATCATTATTTACTATTTTTAGTTAGGAGAAGTAATGAGAAATTATAAGTTAACTATTATATGCACTTCTATTATACTCTTATCGGGGTGTAATACATTTTCATCTAAAACAGAAGTAACCTCTAAAAATGCAGCGTCAGAGGCTGTAAAAAATGAGCCTGTTGTTTTGGAGAGCACTCATATAAGGAAGTAACTCGACCTTTACCTTTAGATTTATATCTACTGGATGCTTTTCGTCTTGTACACGGTAAGTTATGACATAAGCTCCTTTGGGAAATCCTTTAAATAACTTTTCAAAACTTTCGTTACCGTTTAAAATACCATTTGCAATTTTTGCTTCTTTATCTACATGTTGAATTTTGTAATAAAATTCTTTTGTTCCAGTATTTGTTATGGACACTTTAAATGGAAAATCTCCCTCATAAGTAAAATATGATTTACTTTCACCTATAGGAGACGATATCTCTTCATTAATCTCAATAGGATGAGAACTTCCTATTGATTCATCGCCTTTCTCCGTATTTTCAAACTCAATGAATACGAAGGGCTCTTATGGAACCTGCAATTATTAGATGTGTTGAAAAAGAGGTGAAGGAATATTCTTTAAAAATGCGGCAAAATCTAGGAATCGTCATTAGCCTCCTAAATAGTCTGCGCTTAGGTAAAGGTAGAATTGCTTTCCTGAAGTATTATGTTCTATTCGAAATTTTCTAGAGCCATTGTTTTGATCAATCTTTTTCAAAACAATGGTTTTTGTTATGTCGTGGAATTAAGTTTTCAAGGTTATTTTATTGTAAAGCTTGACTAAATAAATCATCTGTTATATATTAAATAGAAATAAAAACAACTGTTATAAAACAGTTTGTTCTAGGAGGAATTCTTATGACAAAGTATCGTGATGGCTATGAGTTTTATTGTGAGATGTGTGAGCGTTATGGTTTAGAGCCAATTTCATTCCGCTATTATGTGTTACAGTTATCACAGCAGCAACTTTCAGCTTATAATATGCAAGCAAAACAATTAGGCATTTAAAAGGTTTAAGATTAAAGGATGTGGTTATAACGGACGCCGACGTGAATATTTTATGAAAAGCCCAGCCATACTAATTAAAATGGACTGGGCTTTCGACTGTTTGAAAGAAATATCAGAAAATTCATTGACATAGCTGCCTAGCTGTTATATATTATTAAAAAATAATAAAACTGTTATATAACAACGAAAGGAGAATACCACCAATTTCTATTATTATGACAATCAATTATCACAAGAACAATTGGACTATTTTAACAAAGTTGCAAAAACGAAAGGAAGTTATTAGTATGACAGAATATCGAGAAGGTTATGATTTTTATCGACACGTATGCGAGAAACATGGTTTAGAGCCCATAAATTTTCACTATTATATGTTGAACTTATCTCAGGAGCAACTAGATGCCTACAATGAACGAGCCAAAACATTCGGAGGTCCAATAGAATATGAAGTCTCTTAGCTTTTAAAATACCTTACTGCCTAGTTCTGACAGTGAGGTATTTTTGCTTTATATCATAAATGAAGAAAGTATTCAAGTATTTATAAATAAAAGACAATTCATACATTCCAGAGATAAATAGGCTAAATATAACACATTAATAGTCTAAGGTAATTAAAGTATTCCAAATCAAGCGTTATAAGTAAGTTAAAAGACCTTGTTTCCGAGGATCTGTTCTATGAAAAATCATCAAATATAGACTTGAATGTTTTAATATTTGGGTTGAATTAACTGCTTTTCTAATACTATAATGTAATTACATAATAAAGGGCGATATCCCATAACTTTATACCTCACTTTTTTTAAAGCAAAAGTACCAAACCCTTCTAATGAACGGAGAATGTATATGATGAATATCACGCCTAGTAGTATTAATCAAGTTAACTATAGCTTGAAAGAATTACAAGATATTTTTTCAGCAATGAATAGTTCAATCATTGTAGCAATTACAGACCGAACTGGGAAAATTACGTTTGTTAATGATCATTTTTGCAAAATTTCTAAATATACTCGTGAAGAATTAGTAGGGCAAGATCACCGTTTACTGAATTCAGGTTACCATCCAAGGTCTTTCTTTAGAGAGATGTGGAAAACGATAGGTAAGGGTGACATGTGGAATGGCGAGGTGTGTAATCGCGCGAAGGATGGTAGTCTTTACTGGGTGAAGACGACGATTATTCCTTTTCTTGATGACAATGGTAAACCGTATCAATATATTGCTATACGAGTTGATATTACCGCACAAAAAGATATAAAAAAGATTACCCATATTGCTTATCACGATGAATTAACAGGGCTACCAAATCGTCGTAAGTTAGAGCAACGTTTAGAAAACGAATTCCATCAATCTCGACGTACAGGTGAGAAGTTTGCGTTATTTTTCATTGATGTCAATCGTTTCAAAAACATTAATGATGGTCTTGGCCATATCATCGGGGATATGTTCTTAGTGGAAATGGCGCATCGTCTACGCAACGTTGATTACACATCGAATTCTATCTACCGCCACAATAGTGATGAATTTGTGATTATATTAAACGATGTTGACCGTGTTGAGGAGAAGGCTGAGGAAATAATCGGCGTCTTTAATGAGAGTTTTATTGTGAATACGTATGAATTTTACGCAAGTATTAGCATTGGAATCAGTATATTCCCAGATCATGCAAACTCTGCGGAGGAATTATTGAAAAATGCAGATATCGCTATGTATGCTGCGAAATCTTCACGTGGTAATCAATATCGCTTATATCGTCCAAATATGGAGGAAGTCAATGATAAAT
Organism: Lysinibacillus sp. NPDC056232; assembly: GCF_042267565.1. Lineage (NCBI taxonomy): Bacteria > Bacillati > Bacillota > Bacilli > Caryophanales > Bacillaceae > Lysinibacillus > Lysinibacillus sp. NPDC056232. The sequence goes on from NZ_JBHJTF010000002.1 coordinate 21,018, forward strand.
GGCTATTACTTGAAACAAAATTACATCAAGCGTTAAAAAAAGATATTTTAGAATTACATTATCAACCAAAAATTGATTTAAAAACGAATACAGTGATTGGCATGGAGGCATTACTTCGCTGGCATGATCCTGTACTTGGTTATATACCACCGGATCACTTTATTCCATTTGCTGAGGAATGTGGGCTTATTAATGATATAGGGGTATGGGTGTTAAGAAAAGCATCTGCCCAGGCACGCGCTTGGAACGAGGTACATAATTTAAACTTACGTGTTGCCGTAAACATTTCTCCGATTCATATTAGTACGACAGGCTTTGTCGAAATGGTACGCGACATTATTACAGAAACAAAAATTGATCCGCACTCATTAGAAATAGAAATTACAGAGATGAGTATGTTGGATTATACGGAAGACTTGATCGATACTATTAACCAATTAAGAGCACTTGGTATTACGATTTCCTTAGATGATTTCGGAACGGGTTACTCGTCGCTCAATTACTTAAAAACATTCCCCGTAGATGTTTTAAAAATAGATCGCGCATTCGTCCGTGATATTGTGCCCGAAAAATCAGGCATTGCCATGATTTCAGCCATGATCTCTCTAGCGCATGCCCTCAATCTTCAAGTAGTAGCTGAAGGCGTCGAGGAAGAAGCAGAATTACAAGTGCTGCGCGAGCATGGCTGCGAGTACGTACAGGGCTATTACTTCAGTAAGCCACTATCGGTAGATGACTTTACGCGGCTGATAGTAGATAGTAATATGTAGACAATATAGAGGATCTTGACCTTAATTTAGGCCAAGATCCTCTAAGTGTTTATGGGGTTATTTTAGTACGAAATGCGATTTTACAACGAATAAAGAAAGAACAAAGGAGTAGCGAATTTCGCTCTTTTTTTAAGGGATTATTTAAAAGAATTTAGATACTTTTTTTAACTCAAGTTCCAAAAATAATTCCTCTTTTTTCTTAAAGAAATCTTTTTTATTCATCGGTCCATATAGTTGATTTGTTTTAACATCTATAATCCAGTATTCACTTTTTTTATCTTCAGATACATGTAACTCATCTGTTGTACAAGCTATAATATATTTCTTATCATAATTAAATTCTTCTATAGTTGGTTTTAAAACAAAATTCGATGCTTCTGTACTAGTTAGATTATAGGAATGAGCACTGGTTCTATTCAATAAATATGTATCATTTATTTCCACCTCACCATCCGTAGAAGCATGTGTTCCTAAATTGTGTACTACAGTGTCCCATAACACATAAAAACCAACGATAAACCCAATTATTACAACTATAAAAAGAGCCATTTTATACTTCTGTACCATTTAACTTAAACCTCTTTCTGTAACTAATAACGGTTTAATAATAGCAAAAAAAGGAAGATTATTCATTAGGAATAGAAATATTAATACATTGGCTAGTTAGAAGCATCTGGTCTATAAGAAACAAAGTCAATTTTCTGATATTTCCCGAAAAATAATTGTTAATATTTGAAATTATTTAACTGTTTTGCTAAAGTTATATAAAATATTAATTGATGATGTGGTTAAGTAAGATAGAATTGTGAAACAGAGAATATAGCAACTGTTGAGAGCTATATCACCGCTTCTTATCTGAAACCTACCACGGAGATGTTATGCAAACATAACCGAGTCGTTTTTCGTTACAAAACGTTAGAGGGTTTTAAGAAGATGTTCTTAAAACTAAATTCAAGGTGGTACCACGTTTATTCAGCACAAAGACGTCCTTATTGTAGGGACAGCTTTGTGCTTTTTTATTTTTATTCAACGGGTGGCAAACACCTTATAGAAATGGAGGAAAGAACATGACAACACAACAAAATGATTTTTCAAAATGGTACATTGAGACAATCCAAAAGGCAGACTTAATGGATTATACACCGGTTCGCGGCTGTATCGCATTTAAACCAGACGGCTATGAAATTTGGGAACATATTCAAGAGGAAATGGACCGTCGTTTTAAAGAGACAGGTCATCGAAACGCTTATTTCCCTATGTTAATCCCTGAATCCTTCTTCCAAAAAGAAAAAGATCATATCGAAGGTTTCTCACCAGAACTTCCTTGGGTAACAGAGGCAGCGGGCGAAAAATTAGAAGAACGTTTAGCACTTCGTCCAACCTCAGAAACGATGATTGGCCATCTCTATTCTAATTGGATTAAAAGTTATCGTGATTTGCCGGTCTTGATTAATCAATGGGCAAATGTTTTTCGTTGGGAGAAGAAAACACTTCCGTTCATTCGAACATCTGAATTTTTGTGGCAGGAGGGCCATACAGCACATATTGATGAAGAAGATGCACGTAAAGAAACAATGCAAATGTTAACGATCTATAAAGAGGTAGTTGAGGATTTACTTGCAATCCCTGTCTATGATGGACAAAAAACACCTTCCGAACGTTTTGCAGGCGCAGTAGATACATTTTCTATCGAAGCAATGATGAAAAATGGAAAGGCCGTACAAGCTGGTACCTCTCACTATTTAGGGACAAAGTTCGCTGAAGCCTTTGATATTAAGTATTTAAACAAAGCCAATCAGCATGAACATGTACACACAACATCTTGGGGGACTTCCACACGCTTAATCGGTTCTGTCATTATGGTTCACGGTGATGAGCAGGGTCTAATTTTACCGCCACGAATTGCACCAACCCAAGTTGTCTTAATCCCTGTAGGTCCATGGAAAAAGAACCCTGAAATTATGGAGAAATTAGATGACATCTTCGCAGTCCTTAAGAAGAAGGGAATTCGAGTTCGTCTAGATGATTCGGACCAATCACCAGGCTACAAATTTAATGAATGGGAATTAAAAGGTGTGCCAATTCGTATTGAATTAGGACCTCGCGATTTAGAGAAAAACCAGGCATTGTTAAAAGCACGAGATGAAGATGACAAGCAATCCATTGACCTGAACGACATTGTTGCAGCAATTGAAGTGGAACTAACAACAATGCAAACTCGATTATTCGATAAAGCACGTAAATTCCGTGATGAAAACGCTCATACAAATTTCGATACGTTGAAGGATTTACAGCAGCATATTAACATTTCCAAGGAAAAAGGATCTATTCCTGGCTGGATTCTTGCTGGATGGTGTGGAGATGATGCCTGCGAGGAAAAAGTGAAAGAAGAGACAAAATATACTTCTCGTAACATTCCATTTAACCCACCAACTACGAAAACTACTTGTATTTGCTGTGGAAATGAAGCGAAACATACAGTTTGGTTTGCTCAGGCATACTAAAAAGAGAAGTGTATAAAGTTGTCAAACTATGCTTTCATACGCAAGTATTCAGCTTTTGTAATATCTCCATATTTCCAATCCATATACAGATTATCTGTGACGGTTGTCATTTTTTCTAACTCTTGGTTTAGTCTTGTATAATTGTTCTAATTGTTTCGATTTCGTCTGAACGACAGGCTGTTTATTAATTTCCTTGATGATAGTGGTCATATCATCGATAAGTGCTATTTGCGCTTGAATGGCTCGTAATACAACTTCTGTGATGTCCTCTATACTCATACTGTGTCGTGTGCATTTCCCTATATGTTTGACTACATGAGTAGAACAAACGTAGTAGGTATATACCTTCAATCCTATTTTTGTTTGTTTACGACTCGTTTTCCCCTGCATTTCTAGCTGAAAATGCAGGGTTTTTATCTTGATTCAGCAATATTTTTTTCTGTGTTTTCAAAAAAATACTAGTATGCTAGAATAAAAACAGAACATACATTCTTTTTTGTGGAGGGTGAAAACAATGAGTTATGATTTAATGGTCTTTGATAAAGAGCAAGCTCCAAACAATAAAGAAACATTTTTGCAATGGTATGATGAACAAACAAAATGGACTGAACCACATAATTACGCAACAATAACAGTTACAACACCAGCATTACAAAAATGGTATCAGGATATGGTGGAACAATTCCCTAATATGAATCTGGCGGATGAGGAATTATTGGATGAAGATGAAGATGACGAGTTAGAGAGTCGTTTGACTGAATATAGTATTGGTTATGTCATGATTTACACAGCTTTTGCCTGGTCTGTAGCGGATGAAGCATATCATACGATGAAGGAGCTTGCAAAAAAGCATGGAGTCGGTTTTTTTGATGTGAGTGGTGAGGGGGAGATTTTCTAAATCATTAAATCGTATGTCGAGAGGTGGATAAGAAATGACAGAAAATCTTATTGCGCAATGGCAAGAGCAAAGAAAGTCGTTTGACGCAAAGAATGCCAAAGCAATTAACGCCATGCATAAGCTAAGGGAGCAAGTTCAAAAAGCGGAGCCAACAGAGGTAAATTTGCGCATGCTCGTCGAAATTTTCTGCATGTTGCAAATGTATGACGAGGCATACAAAATTTTTACATCCGTCATGGATTTACGCAATAAAAAAGATCAGAGAAAATACGGCGCGATTAAATATTGGATTGATAATCCACAAAATGTAAAGTCATTATTGCCACGTGTCGTTCAGGAGGAAGCGGAAATGAAAACACCATTTCCAACATTTAAATATATGCCGAATCCAATACAAGCGAATATTTTCAAAACGGGTGAATTAGTTGTTTGCGGCTGCTGTGAGCAAGAAGTGGACATTTATTGTACAAAAGGCATTTATGCGATTGAAGAGGTTGAATATCTTTGTCCAAACTGTATTCATAGTGGGCTAGCTGCGCAAAAATTTGATGGTCAATTTCAACAGGATTTATTAAATTCCGAGCTTGTGAAGAATGATGACTATACAGATGAAGTGTTGCATCACACACCCGGATATATTAGTTGGCAAGGAAATGATTGGGTAGCCCATTGCACGGATTATTGCGCATTTATTGGCTATGTTGGCTGGCAAGAGCTAGTGGAGATGGGCATTACGGAGGAGTTTGAACATTTTAATGGTCATACCAAAGAAGAGCTAGCCGCTACTTTGCGTAATAATGGCTCGCATCAAGGTTATCTATTTCAATGCTTAGAATGTCAGCAATACATTCTGTATTCCGACTTTGATTAAATCTAGGTTACATTAGTGAAATATAGGGAAGTTGACCATGGCTCTGGAGAAAATGTAGCAGAGCTAGCTACTACACTAGTTAGTGCGGAGAAATGACTAAGAAATAATAGATGAATTCCATGGAGAAAATTTGTTTCATTTTAGCGAAATACGCTTGTTTTATAGATTGGAAGGAGACATTTTCAAGCATCTGGATAATCCTTGTTAATTGGCTGTTCAGGACGGACTAGTGTAATTGCTCTATCTATAAGAATGGTGAGTAAAAGTACAATGATTTCTTTTTGGTACAAGTTTATTTCGAGTAAGTACGCTAGTAATTGGAGGTACAAGGCTTGTCAATTCCTTTTCATTGGTATATGTTGTGTCGTAATTTCATTCAATACCAAAATAAGAGGAGGGCAAGTTTTTTTGCTCAAACACTTAGACTTCTATGATGGTTTATATATTTTTTGACAGTACGAGTGGATAAAGAGTGGTGTATAGATGAAACAGAAAATCAAATTAGCCGTACATGAAGCCTATACAGCTATGTACGAGACTCTAGAGGGCGAACAGATATATGCAGTTGTACTAGTGACAGACGGTGATTGTGGTAGCCTCTATTTAACAATGGGAACGGAAAAATCACTTCTTCAAATCGGAGAAAGTTATGAGGACAACCCAGAAAATTATCGCTTTTTGAAAGATGAATTTTTGCATGAAGATGATACGGACTTGTTACAAAAAGTGAGCCGTGAGCTGTTAGATAGAGCATTAAATGCTGGTGAGCAATTTGCAGCACATAAAGTGGAAATTCATGAAGCAATGAGTGATACAATGTATGAATTTAAACAAGAGGGCGTTCTTGATAAAAGTATTTTTGCATTTATTTCGGTAACGGATGATGATGACGAGGAAAGGTTGGAAATAACATCAGCCAAACGCTGTAATCCGAACCACCCATCACTCCCTGCCTTTTTGCATAACTGGCAGCAATAATTCAACAAGATCGCCCAAAGCCATTTTGGGACTCCCCTTTTGCGACGAATAACCGCAGGAACAATGGTTTTAGTAAATATTTAATAGATAAGCTAGGGCTGTTAGAAAAGGTATTACTTTTTTAAATGGGTGACAATACTGTGTTACGAAGCTTAGATTGTTTGTGCTTCTTACTTTAACGCTACACAATTTGGCGTAAGGTACTCAATCATTAGAAGATATTCAATGTGCACGATAATGAACTTGAAACGGTCGCAAGAGATAGTAATGCTGAAACGGTTATGGATATATTGCAAGTATAATTTAGTTGGATAAAAGACGCATTAAGAGAGCATGAATGGTAATAGAGAAAGGAGCTACGAATATGGATAAATTACGCACAGCATTACATGATTTTGAGCTTGAAGAAGCTGCTGAGCAAATTTTACAATTCGCTAAAAATTCTATTCGCGCTATAGCGACACCAACTGCGGATGAAGAAATTCGAATGGGTCATTCTAAAATAGGGGGAGCACCTGATACACCGACAGATTTTGTGTGGCCACAAACAAAGGATGGGCAACCGCTCTATTTTCTTTGCCAGTTAAATTTAGCGGAGGTAAAGCCTTTTGATTCGAATCATTTACTGCCTACAGAGGGGCTATTATCCTTTTTCTATGATGCAGTGGAACAACCATGGGGTTATGATCCAAATGATGAAGATGGCTTTCATGTTTTCTACTTTACGCAAGCGAATTTTCAGCGAACGGAACAACCTACAACTTTAAAGGAGTCTATTAATAGCGCGGTGCTATCCTTTAAAAACGAATGGACATTGCCGTCATGGGAATCGCCTGATGGTCAAAAACTAACAGTTCTTTTAACAGAAGAACAGGCAGATACTTACGATGACTTCTTATGGAGAGATGAATCAGAACGTACGGCACATCGCATTGATGGATATCCTAATACGATTCAAGGGGATATGTACTTACAATGCGAGTTAGTGACGAACGGTTTGTATTGTGGCGATTCCACAGGCTACGAGCATCCTTTGCGCAAGGAGCTAGAACCTAACGTAAAAGATTGGCAACTGCTATTACAGCTTGATTCTGAAGATGATCTCGGCTATATGTGGGGCGACAGTGGTAGACTATATTTCTGGATTCGCGAGCAAGATTGTAAAAATAAAGCCTTTGATAAAGTATGGGCCATTTTGCAATGTTATTGAAACTACTAGAATTGTAGAAATGGAAGAGGATAGAGTGTTATTTATGGTGTCGAAAGTGCATGTTTGGCTAGGCATTAGTCATGTAGATGATGAAATTGCAGATCCATATGACCATCAATATAAAATATGTAAATTTTGCCGATAATAGGAGGCGATCGGATGAAAGTAAAACAATTTACAGAAAACGAAGCGTTATGGCTACAGCTTGAACAAGAGCTACTAGCAAAGCAACATAAACTTGACGAAGGGAGCTATCCTGCTAGTATTATTACGCCTTCTTTTTCACTAGATGCCTTCGCATTAACGGAGGTGCTTTGCCACTATCAACAACTTACATTATTAGATGATTTTCGCCAAGAGCTTGGCTTTGAAACACAGCGCTACTGCCTTTCTCGCTTCACACAAAAACAACAATCTTTGAGCTATTTGCCATTACTACGCTACTACGCTATCACTATAAGAAAATACGGTGCAAACTTTGAATCGTTAACGGTTGAGGAATTATTGCGAACGATTAAGGGATTAGATGTGGAAACGTATAACAATCTACTCACAATTGGTTCTGGCGATTTGCCAATTAATAAGCAACGAGCTGAATCTGATCTTATTTTTTGCTCTGCAAATGATGTGCTGGCTACCATCTTGATTCATATTAAAGAAGAAACAGAGGAAGCGTATCGTGAAGCCATACTCTATTTAAATGCTTTATTGGAGGAGGATTTCCCGAAAAGCTACAGCATTTTCTATGAAGGGGAAAGTGATTTAGTGCGGCCAATTGAGCGTTTACCTGTCACAACTTCCCATCATTTTTTTGCAAAGGTATTGAGCTATCCAAGCCTACATGCCGCGTTAGTGGAATATAGCTACAAAGCGATGGCTGAGTATCATTTTTACGAGGATGTTGCGGATGAGGAAGCGGCAATGCCAAGCACGTTTGCCGTTTTTGGCCTTGGTTTATACAATAAAAGTTATAGCAAGCTCATTATCGACTATATGGAAATATGCGATGCTGATCATTCACCACCGACTGAATATTTTGCGAAAGCCTATGTGGAAAGGTGGGGGTTAACACCTGAAACATTGCCAATCTTTGCTTACATTGTCGCAACTGTGCCAACTGTTCCATACGAACCTTTCTTTGAACAGGCGATGAATACGGATGAAAATTTACAATAGCTTGAAAAATATATGACAACGCCCTTTATCGAGCTTTGTCCCGTGATTTCACCTGAACAAAATGAACGTATGGAAGAATACAAAGATCTAGATGTAGGATCATTACTGTATACATGTTTTGCGATTGTCCATTTGAATGACTTCACCAACCCGAAATTTATGCGGATTTTATCGCCATATCGCGAACGTTTTGAGGAAATATTGAAGGAGCTCGTGTCATGACAATAGAAGAAAAAATCATACACCGAACGAAAGAAATACTCGTTGATTTAGTTCATCAACGTTACAAGTAATTGACAGAAAAGAATATCCTTAATGATGGAACGGTTGGCATTTGTAAAAGAAGTCATAGCGATCCAAGGGGGCACTATCTTTGCCGTCTAGTGATGAATGGATGGATATTGAAATGTACGAATACAAGGATGATAGTCGTGGTTTTGGTGCAAAAATTAGGTACTAGTTTGATAATTAAGAAATCACGATTGTCCTTTTTGTGACGCGAAATCAACTACTGATAAAACATATTTACGGAATTCTATTTCAAAACAATCAAATGGGGGGAAATGAAATTTGTCACAGTGTATAGAACAGTTTTTGGCGGATGTATGGCAACAGTTAGAGCGATTTTATCAGCAGGAAAACGACCGAATTAGTAATACGAAGGACTGGAGCCGACTCCATATAGGGGTGAATCATTATGTAAAGGTGAAATGGACATCAGAAAAATTGAATAAATTACAATGGGGAACCCCTCATTATGGAACGATTTCTATTTATACATACGAGCCATTTAGTTGGCATGATGATGCTTATAAGGTAGCGGCGGGCGATTACATGCAAGAGATCACGGACATCAACCAAATAGAAGAATTATTTTCCGCTTTATGTGCCAAAATGGATACGGTTTTCCAATCCGATGAATATCATGCGAAGCTTTTTGATTATCGCCTTCAACTTATTTTGGAATTTGAGCATGATGGACGTGAGATATGCTATCAAAAAGAGCTACTAAATAACGACAAATTTACATTAGCGAAACAAACGTTAGCTACTTTTATTGACACAAAAGTGATGGCTGATTTACCTGTATGTCCTACTAAGAAAGATGGATTTTTCTTTGCTCGTTGCCTAGTCAATCCTCATTTTTTCCATCAGCGCGTAGCTGATATCGAACCAATAATGCAACGGTTATTGGAGAAGTATAGCGGGAATGAAGAACGCTTAAACCAGTGGATATATGATTATACATCGGCATTTAAAGATTGGGCAGAGGAGTATATTTTATCGGTTTATTTTGAGGAGACAGGAGAATATGAAACGAAATGGATACTAAACTCAGAGGCAAGACCTAAGCAGAAGGAGCTAGAGTTCTTTGTTTATATTGCCTTACAAATCGGATCTAAAGAACCTGATACACGTAAGCAATATTTTGAATTGGCGCAGCAACTTGGCTCACAAGAGGCGGAGGATTATTTACAAAATGGCAGTGATCATTTTGAACATAGAAGGAAAAGTGCGCGCTTTCAAGGAGCAGCCAATGATATTCGAAAATTCATTTCAATTCACATCATTGTTGAGGAAGAAGAAGCCTATCGTGAAGCGTTACATTACATCATCGATTTGTTACAAGCGGGCTTTGTCAAAGGCTATAGCTTACAGTTAGAGAGTCAGGAAGAAAACTATTTACCGATTCAAGGCCTTGCGAAAACTGAGCTGCATCATTTTTTTGCAAATTGCCTTACGTATCCAAACCTGTTCTCATTGATTGCCGACTATGCAAAAGTGGCAATGGAGGAATATGCATGGTACGAGGACGTGGAGCCTAGCGAGCTATCCGCTATGCCTGGAACATATGCTGTATTTGGTTTAGGGCTTTTTAGCGATGCTTATTTTTCCCTTGTGCAAAGCTATATGTCACTTGTTGATTCAGAGCACCAGCTTGTACAAAATAACTATGCAGAAGCTTTTCTTAACATGCACGATCTATCAGTGGAACGGATGCCTGTACTGATTGACATTTTACTTAGCGCAAATGAGGGGGAGCTCGAGCAGTTAAAAGGAATTCACGTTGATGAACTGGAATTGCTAGCTGAATTGATACATCAACTGGAGAACAAAGAAGATTACCAACGTAGCTATGTGTTATATCAAATTTTTGGTAGTATGGAGGATCTAGCACAGCGCATTGAAAAAGAATCAGCGCCAATCCAAGAAATGCTAGAAAAATTACTAGGTTGGATGGAAGATTACTAATTGCTTAGCTTTCCTTAGTTCTTTAAAAGGCAGGACTTCTCTGTAAAGTAGGAAGTGCAATGTTGAGGAGATGCTAGCTAATATGCATTTTTAGAGCTTTTCAGACATCTCCTTTGGAATTTTAGACTAGCTTAAATCAGAACGTTTGTTCTATAATAGACTTAACTTGAATCGAGGAGCTCGTTTTATGACATTTATGTCCCCCAAAAAATTCGAGAAATATCATTCAATTATTGAACCAACTATTCAACCTGTTATACACATTGACACGATTGAACTTTGAAAGCAAGTTCGAGGGCAACCACTATTTCCGAGGGGCATCTTTTATATGAAAATATTTCAAACGCTTATGCGGAGTTTAAGATGAAAGAAATCAATTATTTAAAGGGTATGTATCAAGATAGTTATTATCCTAAATTTTTAGTAGATAAAATTAAAGGTATATTAGAGCAAATTGTCCGCTATTTAGAGCAAGGTCCCCATTCATTAGAAGATATACAAGTAAAATTTGATGAAATTACACGTGCGATTAATGATTTAGAAGCAGAGTTCTTAGAACATGACAGTGAAATTGAAACGATTGCACGAGATAGTATTGCATTAACTGTTATTGATATATTGGATGTATACAACGTGAAGCTTGATATTGAAGACGCATTAAGAGAACGTGAATGGTAGTGAGTTATGTTTAAAATAACTGTTACGATGCTGGCCAATACTCTATATTATAAAGGCTTTCAAAGATGGTTTTTTTATTAATTAGAAACTCAAGATAAAGGGGAATGGCCTATGCAAGATATGCGACCAACGTCACGCTGGCGCAATGCTAAAAGAAAAGAAGAGGAAGAATTTACTGCTGGATTGGTTGAGAAAGATGACTGTATTTACGCAGAATTGTTTCCAGATAGTTTTATTCATCAGACGGAAATGGTGCTAGAGCAGTATGCAGCATCCATTGCGAAACTGCCAAATCATCCAGATAGCTATCCTGCAATTATGAAATCTATTGAAACGGCGGTGCTTGCCCTAAATGAGATTAATGAGGTAGGTGGAAGCGGATTGATTGAAACTGTAGAGCGAGGGGAGCTTTGCGACTATTTTGACCAAGTGCTGATTCATTGTGGACTTGATATTGATGACCTTACTAAAAGTCAGAATCTTGGACGTTATGAGTTAACAGATGATTGGCGTGAGTGGTAATTAGAGGGAGGTGTTCGTTTCGCTTGAATTGACGAGTGCGGTATGGAGAAATCTGACAGGACCATATGGCTCTTGAGAGAATGTGCCAGCGTTATTACAGCGATTGAAACAAGCATACAACCAAGAAACAGTTGATGCGCTTTTTGAAGACTATTTGTTTCATCAAAATACCATTTATACAGTTACCTATGCGGCTGTTCCTTATTTGATGCAGATAGCTTGTTCAACGAACTATCCCGAAGTGCAACATCATTAATAGTTTTAAATTAAACAAAAAGGAGTAGCATTCGCTACTCCTTTTCTCTTTATTCTACTTAGTCAGATTCCTCAATTTTCAACGCTCGTTCGTTATACTTCCCAAATTTTTCTCGCAACGTGCTTTCATATTATGCCAACAAGTAAACGAAAAAAGAGTTGATTAATCTCTAACCACAATACTTACATTCACTTAAACCCTCTTAGACTCCCTCTTTTATATTTCCGCATCTATTACTATTCTTTTAATTTGATTTTTTCCTCTGCAATATCATCTGGTATAGATATTCTTTTCAGTGGTAAGGTACCTGCAAGTTGATACATTTTTTCTTCATTCCCAGACCACCATCTTGTTTTAATCGCACCAGGAGATAAACAATTTACTCTAATATTAGGTGCTAATGAGATAGCGAATGATCTAGTCATTGTGTGAATGGCTGATTTTGTTGCTGCATAGGGGATAGATGAGCCTATTTAAGTCATTCCCGCTACGCTACCCATATTTACAATCACACCTGAATGTTGCTTCTTCATATAAGGAACAACTGCTTTTACACAATGAGACATTCCTTTCATATTTACGCTGATAAAGGAATCCTATACGGTGGGGGGAATTGCGTCTTTTTTATTATAAAATAATTGTTCATCCAAAAATAAAGTTCACAAATTGATCCACATAAACTCCTGTATATCTCTAGATAAACTCCGCAGTATCTCCATATAAACTACAGGTTACCCATATATATTATAGCTATCAAGGAGGTAATAAAAATGAATTTTATCAAACGAGCATTTTTAAGTGTTAAAGCAAGGAAGGGAAAATCGCTAATATTATTCACTGTATTTCTAGTAGTTTCCAATTTAGTATTAGCGGGTTTCGCAATTCAAAATGTCTCACAAAAGGCGAATGATCACGCTAGACAAACATTAGGTGTAGACGTAAGTCTTAGAATCGATGAAGAGAAGCTTATGGAAAATGTGGCGAAACAGCGAGAAGAGAATCCGAATGGAAAAATAAAGCATCCGGAACTTTTGGTAGAAGAAGCAGACCAATTAGCTAAATCACCTTATGTAATAGACTACAACTATCTTAAAAGTGAAATGCTTGTAGCAGATGATTTTGCACCTATTAATAGTGAAAAAGATGATGAAGGAGTAGTTGGAACAGTAGGTGGTAGTAACTCTGGAAATATGAAAATGCCTAATACATTTATCCAAGGTGTAAGAAGTTCTGATTTAATGCAAGATTTTACAGATGGAACGAATGAAATTATTGACGGTCGTCCAGTTACATCAGAGGATGCGAATAAGAAAGTAGCTCTGATTGAAAAACGGTTAGCTGAACAAAACGAGCTTCAAGTTGGTGATAAGTTAAAGATTAAATCAACTGATGAAACATCGGATGTTGAGTTAGAAATAATAGGGATATACAAAAACTCTGGAATAACTGACTTTGAGGAAAATTTACCAGCTATGATGCACCCATCTAACAAAGTATACACTACTTATGACGCGACGAAAGAAATGGATGAAGAAAATGATAAAAAGGATGTATCTATTAACGAAGCAATTTACTACTTAAATGATCCAGAAAATATTGAGGATTTTAAAGCAGACGCAAAGAAAACAAATATTGATTTCGATCTATTTAAGTTAGATGCGCATGATGCTTTATATCAAAAAATGGTAGGACCTATCGAGAATATTGCCGCTACTTCCAAAATGATTGTCTATTTAGTATCCATTGCAGGATCCATTATATTAGGTCTTATTATTATGTTGACCATAAAAGAGCGACGTAAGGAATTAGGTATTCTATTGGCTATCGGTGAAAAAAAGAGGAAATTAATAGGACAATTGTTAGTAGAAGTATTATGTATAGCTGTTCTAGCATTTGGCATTTCTATCATTACAGGTAAATCAGTGTCTCAAAAAATGGGAGACAGTTTATTACAGCAAGAAGTTATTGCTGCTGAAGATCAACAACAAGAATCAAATACTTTAGGATTCTCGTTTGGAAGTATGAATAAACAAGATAAGGATGTGGAACCTATCGACAATATTGATGTAAGTATATCATCACAAGATGTGCTGAATTTAGGCGGCCTAGGGCTATTAATTGCGATTTTATCAACGCTTTTACCAGCATTATCAATTCTTCGCTTAAATCCAAAAGAAATTCTATTAAAAGATGAGTAGGAGGAGTCATATGGACATCATATTACAATTTAAAAATTTAAATTACTATTATCAAAGTAATAATGGGAAGAATACTTTATTAGAGAATGTCAACTTTACCTTTGAAACAGGGTGTTTCTATAGTATTTTAGGTCCTTCAGGTTCAGGAAAAACTACGGCACTTAGTCTGGCAAGTGGATTAGACAATCCTAAAGAAGGACATGTGCTCTACAAAGGAAAAGATATACGGAAAATTGGTTTAGATAAATATAGAAATAAATATGTTTCGATAATTTTTCAATCTTATAATCTTATTACGTATATGACGGCTCTTCAAAATGTCGTCACGGCAATGGAAATTACAGGAGTTAAAATAAATGATAAAAAGAGAAGAGCTCTTGAGTTATTAGAAATGGTTGGCTTGTCGGAAATCGAAGCAAAAAGAAAAGTTTTACAGCTAAGTGGCGGTCAACAACAGCGTGTAGCCATAGCTCGTGCATTATCTTGTGAAGTAGATTTATTAATTGCGGATGAACCGACTGGTAATCTAGATGAGAAAACTTCAGATGAAATTGTCGAATTGTTCAAAGAACTTGCTCATAAAGAAAATAAATGTATCATCGTTGTTACGCATTCTCAGGAAGTCGCTAAGCAGTCTGATAGGGTAGTTTATCTTGAACAACGAAATTTGGTTTGTAAAAATTTGAAGAAGAAACGGGAATAAAATTTTATCGAAACTCTTTTATAAAAATGTAAAATTGGAGTGAAAAAGATGTGGACGAAAATAGCAGCATCCATTGGCTTAGTATCTATCGGAATAGCAATTGGTTTATTTGCGAATTTGATTAATTTAGGTGGAAACCTGGATCAAAGTGAAACCAATATGGACCAAGATAATAATACGTATTCAGAAGAAAAGATTCCCGATCAGCAGCAGCGGGAATCTCCAAATCCAAGAGGAGAAATGACGCCAGAGCAGTGGGAGGAATTCACATCAAATCCAGGTGAACGGACACCAGAACAGTGGGATCCTTACTCATCTAATTCAGAAGAAGATATGATACAAGGTTCTACATCTCCTAATTGAAATTCTTTCATGCATTAAATAAATTTTATGATACTATAGCTCGACAGATTTACAACCAGGCGTAAATAATCGGTTATGAATAGCATATGTTCCCCCTAGGATAAACAGGCGAAAATTAAAACATGTTTATCTTAGGGGGAACTTTGTATCTTTATCAATATTTTATGTAAAAATCTATCAGTAGACATTTGTAAAATCGAAAATATAACAAATAAAGCTTTAAACGGGGTACCGTCAGGAAAATGCAGATTTACAACGTTAAGGAATTTTCAATACTAAAAAGCCCAACTTCACCGTTAATTAATAGAGAAATTGGGCTTTTTCATTACTCCATAAGCATTTTTAAGTTATATTCAAAAACCATGCTTTGACATTGTCTAAAGCATGGTAATTATTTAAACTAATATAAATCTGCTAAGTTGCTTTTTTTAGCTCATCTATTTATTGAATCCATTAACTGGAAGAAGTATTCAGGTTTATGAGTCTTATTTAGGTTATACCATGAATGTAATGCATCTGGTGTAAATACATCTATTTTTTTCAGTACCTCCATTGCAAATTCCAGAGGAGCTATTCCTGATGCAGTAACTAAATTCGCATCAGATACCGCAGATCCCAACTCATAGAACTTTTCTCCTTTATAGTTAGGACATACCATTTTAGTATATTCTAAGTTATTACTTGTATGCTTTCTAGTATCTAAGTATCCCATATTCGCGAGGGCATCAGTTGCACCACAAATTGCAGCAACAATAGTGCCAATCTTTAAAGCTTGGCCAATTCTTTCCAAGATAGGTTGATGAATTTCTTCACTCCAAGTAGTCCCTCCTGGTAAAATTAAAAGATCTTTACTCTCAAGAGTACATTCATCAAGGGAAATATCTGGTTTTATGCTCAGTCCTCCCATAGTAGTAATCATTTCTTTATTAGCTCCTACTGTAATTACTTTTAAAGGTGCTAAATCTTTTTTGAAATATCTTCCTGAGTTTAGTTCAGCAATTAAATATCCATATTCCCAGTCCGACATTGTATTAAATACATATAGAAAAACTTTTTTTGTTTGCATCCAATAACACTCCAATCACAATTGATATAGCAATTATAATATAACTTCCCTGACAGTTAACGTCAGGGAAGTTATCATACTTGATGAAATTTTATTAATTCCGACAGAACTTCAATAAGTCTTTTCTTAAGACTTATTGGCTCAATAACTTTAATAGATTTATTGTACGGTAAAAGTAAATAAGGTACATATGTATGTATCATATCTTTTTCAAGAAGAAAAACTGCTTGATTTGAAGTCCGTTCTTGTAAATAATGTCCTAAAAACCAATGTTGGCAAATATCAGCCAATACACTTTTATCCCCATTAATAACCAAAGAAATAATCCCTTCCTTATCTTCTATAGTTGGAAGAAGATTTTTTATAAAAAAGTCACGTGCTGAAAAATTTTCTGGTCGGTTAAACTTATTTTCGGTTAGCATTAGACTTTCAATTCGATCTACTCTAAAACTACGGATATCATTCCTAAGATGACAAAATCCAATCACATACCACTTATTATTCCAATAGATAATTCTGTACGGATCGACCAATCTATAATTTAATTGCTTTTCGCCACTTTTATGGTAAAGAATTTTTACTGAGTACCCGTCAGCTACGGCCTGCTCCAACTCCTTCAAAAAAGGTTCCATAGAGGGTGAACTTAATCGACTTATTACTTCAAGACTAGTTAAATGTTGGTTTATTTTTGTTTCCTGCTCTTGATTTGAATATTTACTTAGCTTTGAAATAGCCCTATTTAGTGCTTCACCACCATAATATCCAGCTTCTTCTGCAAAAACAGCAGCATGATAAAGTGAAGTTTGCTCCTCAAAATCAAAAAATAGAGGAGCCTCAATAAAATTGTTCAATAAAGTGTATCCACCGTTATGTCCTGGTTCTGAAATTATAGGTACGCCACTTGTTGAAATTGTATCAATATAACGATACACAGTCCTTATATTCATCTCTAACTTTTCTGAAATTTGTTTTGCAGTAATTTTTTCACCTGAACGAAGCATCCATAGAATTGCTAACATGTTGTCAATTTTAGGCATATAATTCCACCTCTATATGAATTTTATTTTCTATTATACATTTCCGATTTTTGGTATAACTCATCAACTGTTCCTTTCCGATAGCTTTCTATATAATGAGGCCCTAGACACATTTGTAATTTCACAAATTTGATTTACAGTCATATCTCCCTCTTTATAAAGCTTTACTGCATAATTCATTCCTGCATGATTTTTATGGTACTTCTTTAACCGACCTTTAAACTTTCCTTCTTTCTTAGCCAGTTCAATCCCTTCACGCTGCCGCATACGGATAAGATCACGTTCTAATTGGTTTACACCCGCCATAACCGTAATTAAGAATTGGCTGTAGGGATTATCTTCTGATAAATCTAGCCATGTATCTTTTAAGGATTTTAAATTTGCCTTTTTACTCCGTATGTTATCGATTAATTCAAATAAATCTTGTGTACTACGAGTAATCCGAGTTAAGTCCGTAACATAAATGATGTCACCTTCTTGTATATCCTCTAACATTTTTTGAAGTTGCTCACGATCTTTTGTTGCTCCGGAAACTTTTTCTTCAAAAATAATATCCATTCCGATTTCGTTCAGTTGCTGAAATTGCCTTGAAGGATTCTGGCTAGTTGAACTGACACGTATATAACCGATTTTTCGCAAAATATCACCTCATTTTTGAGACAAGTCTAATGAGACGCTCTTAACTATGATTTTATCAGTCTCCTACACTTGTATCAATAGAGTACATTCTGGCTGTTTTAACAGAACTAAGGGAACATGTTCGTGCTGGTGATGTATCCATTGTGGGCAGTAGACAATATAGAGATTTTGAGGAATATTTGTTTTCGGAAGATACATGGAATCAAACGAAAGAGAATACGAGGTTATCAGTGAGTGAAGACTATTTGTCAGAGAGAACCAGCAGCCTTAGCGAAAGACTAAAGTGGTTGTCTGCCAATTTTAATAAATTAGATGGGGTTTCTCTTAAAAAAGGAAAACTGTCAATTTCACGCTTAGAAAAGAATGCTCCAGAAGAAGCAAAGAAATTTAGTGCAAGTCTTTATCAAATGCTACCAAGAATAAAATTAACTGATTTACTTATGGATGTTGCATATATAACCGGATTTCATGAGCAATTCACTCATGCTTCCAATAATCGAAAACCAGATAAAGAAGAAACAATTATTATCATGGCTGCAATTTTAGGAATGGGAATGAATATTGGATTGAGTAAGATAGGTGAAGCCACACCAGGACTTACATATAAGCAACTAGTCAATGTGTCTCAATGGCGCATGTATGAAGACGCAATGAATAAAGCCCAAGCCGTATTAGTAAATTTTCATCACAAATTACAATTGTCTTCCTATTGGGGAGACGGTACAACTTCTTCGTCAGACGGAATGAGAATGCAGCTAGGTGTTTCATCACTACATGCAGATGCAAACCCACATTACGGAACTGGAAAAGGAGCCACCATCTATCGATTTACGAGTGATCAATTCTCTTCTTACTACACAAAAATTATTCATACTAATTCAAGGGATGCAATTCATGTTTTGGATGGTTTATTACACCATGAGACAGATCTAAACATTGAGGAACATTATACAGACACAGCTGGTTACACAGACCAAATTTTCGGATTAACTCATTTATTAGGATTTAAATTTGCTCCAAGGATAAGAGATCTATCGGACTCAAAATTATTTACAATAGATAAAGCAAGTGAGTATCCAAAACTAGAAGCTATTTTACGTGGACAAATAAATACAAAGGTCATTGAAGAAAATTATGAAGATGTTTTGCGGTTAGCCCATTCAATAAGAGAAGGAACAGTCTCAGCATTCCTTATTATGGAGAAATTAGGTTCTTATTCAAGACAAAACAGCTTAGCTGGCAAGAGCTATTTTCTTTGGAAAACAAGGGGAGAGCTTAGGGGAACGAACCATACAGCATCAATTGCAAAGAGCCAGTGCTTTAAACATAATGAAATGCCATCAGTATTTGGAATACCTTACATCTAACAAAAGCAGTTGAATATCAAAAAGGTCAGATAGTTTTAATGAAGAATTATTGCACCATATGTCGCCTCTAGGTTGGGAACATATTAATTTACTTGGAGAATACAATTTTAATCCAGAAAAAATAATCTCGTTAGATTCTTTAAGACCATTGAAATTTTCTTAACGTTGTTAAAAATGGGCTTAGCGTTGTAAATCCGCATTTTCCTGACGGTACCCCTAAACGACAAAATAAGAATCCATCTTTTTCTAAATGGATTCTTATTATTATCATATTAAAAAATACTTTTAAGATATTTTAATCATGATCATATTAACAAGTGACTTCGTACACTTAAAGAAGATCTCTTCTGCTCCTAAAGCTTTAAGCGATACGTATGTCAAACACGAACACATTAATAACATAAATACGACCAAAAATAACCATGGGCGTAGATTGATTTTATTCATAAAAACTTCTCCTTAATTGAATACGTTGAAAGATAACTGCTGAATAGAAAGATAAATATTGATTCTGAACACTCCATTTGAAGTGCATATATAAAGGAGATTAAAATCAATTTTCTTCCTAACAATTAATGTACATGACCAATCTGGTATCTGTGTGGAGATGTTGAGGAGTTTATGTAGAGAAGTTGAAGCCAAAAGCTTTCTTTTCAGTCGATTGCGCGCTCAATGCGGTTACCAAAACAACGTCGCAAAGACCCCCACTTCGCAAATGAGATTATCGAGTAATGATATATATTTTGTTAACTATTTAAGGAAATGATAAAAGTTAGCGTCAGCAGCATTTATCGATTCCATGTCAGTATGAATATTTGTTTTATGAATGAGAGGATAGTAGAGGTTTTAAAGGGAACATGAGGTATCTTCACATAAACTACAGATTGAAAGGTTATAATGTGCTTCGAGGGGGATATATCGATGAACTATCATGTTCTTGTAGTAGAAGACGATTTAGAAATTCAAGAATTAGTTAAACAGTTTTTGATGACACAAAATTATACAATAGAGGTTGCTTCAGATGGGTTAGAGGGAATGAAACGTTTTAATACACAATCCTTTGATTTAATTCTTCTTGATGTAATGATGCCAAACCTTAATGGATTTGAAGTTGCCAAAATGATCCGTAGTCAGTCAAATATACCCATTATTATGTTGACGGCTTTAGAAGAAGAACAAGATCAAATGAAAGGCTTTGATATAGGGATTGATGATTATATAACAAAACCCTTTTCATTTCATGTGTTGATCAGACGAGTACAAGCGGTTCTAAGAAGAAGTTGTTATAAAAATAGAGATAATCATTTAAATTTTAATGAACTGAATGTCGATTGCGACGGATATAAAGCTTATGTTAATGAAGCCGAAATACCGTTAACAACTAAAGAATTCGAAATTTTACAACTACTACTTCATAATGAAAAGAAAGTGCTTACTAGAGAAATAATTGTAGAAAAAATTTGGGGATATGATTATGCAGGAGAAACACGGATGATTGATACACATATAAAAAATCTAAGAAAAAAATTAAATATACCGTATATTAAAACAGTAAAGGGTATTGGATACAAAATCGATGAATAGGATTGTCAACATCATGAAGATGAAACGAATAACCTATAAGCTCTTTATGATCACATCTCTCATATTGTTATCTTTTGCAGTCTTGATTTATTTAACTTTATACTTCTTCCTTCCAACATTTTATGAACAATATAAAACCAATCAACTCCAATCTGGAATAGAGGGAATAATTGGTGAATCTAAAAATTTAGCATTAAAAAATGCGATACCACTTTTGGATGAGTACACCAAAGAAAACAATGCTATCATTTACTTACAAACCAAAGAAGGAACTATTATATATTCGCCTTCTTTTTTTATTCAGGGGAATACGCAACCACCAATACTTACTGCAAAAACAGCACCAATACAGAATGCAGAAAACCTTAATAATGCATTTAATGTTACTTTGCCCATTCAATTCCTCGATGAAGATAATTTAATGGTTACTGTATTCGCGACATTTCAACCTATTGATGAAGCGTCGCAGGTCTTAGTACGTTTTCTACCTTTTATAAGTATCATTGTAGTGGTTATTGGATTGGGGAGTGCCTATTTATATTCAAGGTTCATTACAAAACCTCTCATCTATATTAATGAGGGTGCGCAAAAGATGGCAAACTTGGATTTTTCCGAAAACATCGTAGTTCGTTCAAATGATGAATTAGAGGAACTATCCAATAGCTTGAATGAGATGTCGAATAACTTGCAACAAACTATGCTCGATTTACAAAAAGCAAATGAGCAATTGAAAGATGATATTGAAAGAGAGAGAAAAATCGAAACAAAACGCCGAGAATTTTTCGCAACAGTTGCCCATGAATTAAAAACTCCGCTTACTGTTATGAAAGGATATTTAGAAGGAATGATTTATAATATCGGCCCTTATCAAAATCGTGACCTCTACTTAGAAAAAAACCACAAAATTATCGAAGGAATGGAACAATTAGTTCGAGAGATTTTGAGCATGTCTAAACTAGAACAAGATACCTTTAAACTGCAATTGGAAGAGGTCAACCTTTTAGAATTATTAGATTCAATAACGAAAGATCTCGGTTTTTTTGCTTCTCAAAAAGACATTCGAATTATAAAACAAATTTCTCCTAACATGAATGTACGCACAGATCGTGATTTATTAGAAAAAGCTTTCAAAAACATCATTCATAATGCGATTACGTATTCACCACACGGAGAAACGGTACTTATAGAGGTGACTGAGCTTCCAAAAGAAAATCAGATTCAAATACAAGTGATGAATACAGGAGTCATAATTAAAGAAGAGGAAATACAACAATTATTTGAGCCATTTTATAGAATCGAAAAATCGAGAAATAGAAATACTGGTGGCAGCGGACTAGGTCTTTATATTGTAAAACAAATATTTGAATCTCTTTCTATTACCTATTTAATGAATAATACCCAAAATGGTGTTCAATTTTTAGCTACTATTCCTAAAGGGAGATGGTAGTTAGCAATTTAAAAAAATTCTATTCCACATAAAAATATCAGTCAAAAGAGTGTCAAATTGTAAAGGTTGACACTCTTTTTTTATTGTTGTGGAATGTTTTCTATATAATTGATAAATAAAAGAATAAAAAGAATGCCATTGTCTCAAAATAAAAATTGACTGGACACTAAATGGTGTCATATAATTAAGACACCATTTAGTGTCCAATTCATAAGGGAGAGGGGATTTTGAGCGAGAAAAATCTAGAGCGTGATGTTTATGCTGCGATTGCTGACCCAACAAGACGTCAATTAATACGTTTACTAGCAGACGTAGAAGAATTACCTCTTCACGAATTAACGTCTCAATTTCAAATGGGTCGCACAGCAGTTTCTAAGCATTTGGCTATCCTTAAAAATGCTGATCTCGTAATTGCTCGAAGGGTTGGTAGAGAAACGAGGTATCGTTTGAATGCCGGTCCGTTAAAGGAAATTCAAGATTGGGTATCGTATTACGAAGGATTCTGGAAAGAAAGAATGGCTATATTAAATCTTTTATTGGAGGAAGAAAAATGAAAGCAGATGTATCTTTAGATTATCAATTTACAAGTTCAATTGAGAAAGTTTGGAACGCATTAACGGATTCAGACACTCTTGCAAAATGGATATGGAAAAATGACTTTAAACCAATCGTAGGACATAAATTCCAATTCCGAGCTGAGCCAAATGAATGGTGGGATGGAGTTGTCAATTGCGAGGTACTTATAGTGGAAGAACCTCATACATTATCTTACACTTGGGCAAGTGCCGGAGAAACTACTACTGTGACATGGACGTTGACAGAAGGCTCAGATGGAACTACACATTTACATCTTGATCAAAGCGGATTCAGTGAAGCAACGAAAGCTCGCCAAGGAGCAATCGAAGGCGCTAAATACGCTTGGATTAACAATGGTAATCAGCTCGAAAAAGTGTTAGCTGAGCTGTAAAAATGATTTCTTCATTTTCTAAGTTACCTACTTTTCAATATTAACCTTTTTAGCAGGTAACAAAGAATTCATATTAATCGTTGGACGCTTTTCGGAACACGAAAAGCGTCATTTTTTTAACTTCTTTCAGCAAAGGCTGAAAGAAGTTAAAGCCTCCGGCGAATGTCACGGAATCGGAAAGGAGTACTTTGTGCTTGCACAAAGCCGATTCCGGACGCAATTATGCCGAGGCATAATTGATTGGCATGTCATAAACACAACAAATCCAGTTGTAGTTGTGCTAACATGACAATACTAGATGGAATGGAGAGAATATCCGATGAAAATAAATCAATTAATTGCTAACAATATCAACCGTTTAGATGTCGGCTTACCGGAAGATCAATCTATAGGAATTGCTGGATTGTCCGGATCTGGTAAAACAACCTTTTGTCAAACAATTGGTGAAGAATCCAAGAAGCGGCTCGTTTCTTTATTGCCAAAGGCTGAATATCAGTATTTATTCCCCGATATTATGGAAACGAATTTCAGTGCCATCAAGATGGAAGAAATGCCTTTAGTCCTTTTTCTCGGGAAATCATCCATTTCTGCCAATCCACGTTCAACGGTTGGTACTCATACAGGTGTTTTTAAAGAGATTCGTGAAAAGCTGGCAAATAAGTTTGATCTTTCGCCTGAAGTTTTTTCCTTTAATAATGCATTAGGCTGGTGTCCTGCTTGTAAAGGGCGTGGTACGACTAAAAATGTCGAATGTAAAAAGTGTGAGGGTAAGCGCTATAATCCAGAAGTTGAACAATATAAGCTTGAATTATGGAATCAACCACATAGCATTTCCGATATTAACAATTTAAGTATGGAAGCGATTTACTCCCTTTCAGAGGAATTAAATATTAGCGAAGAAAGACAACGTATTCTTACAAATATTATCCAAATGAATATTGGTTACTTAACGTTAAATCGAATTATGGGGACTTTGTCTGGTGGGGAATTAACACGACTGTACTTGGCAGAATTTATGGCCGCTAGTGAAAATACGGTGATTATTATAGATGAAATTTCTGTTGGTCTTGATCACCAAACGCTGTTGAAAATTTTAGAGCAGATTAAACAATTGGGCTATAAAAACCAAATTTGGCTTATTGATCATTCTGATACAGTGTTAGATACAGCAGATGAGCAGCTGTTTTTTGGACCTGGCAGTGGGAAATACGGCGGTAAAATTGTCGAAGTATCACCACGTCCAGAACCAGTCTATTGGGAACGAAATCAGGCAATGCCTACAGACTATTATCAATTTCATGATCTTTACTGTCGTAATATTGAAATGGCTGACATTCAGATTCCTAAAAATAGACTCGTAACCGTTACAGGTGAGTCTGGTTGTGGGAAATCAACCCTTGTCAATGAGTGTATCTCTAAGGATTTTCAAAAACGCTATCCAAAAGATAAACTAGTTATGGTAGGACAAGACCGCAACCAATCGATTACTAGCCGATCAACGGTTGCAACGTTTCTTGATATTAAAAAGAAAATGACGAAATACAGCGACGAAATCGACGATATTTTCCAACGTTCCATTGAAGACATTATTGAGGAGCTTCCAAATGAAGACATCGCTCATAAACGCTTAAGTTTACTAATCAAACTTGGGCTCGGTTATTTAACGTTGGAAAGAAAAACACAAACCTTATCGACAGGTGAATTTCAATGTGTTCATTTAGTTTCTGAGCTGTTTTCGAACTCTAGAAACCCTCATACACTGTTCATTTTTGATGAACCTTCAAAAGGTTTATCGCAAAATATTTTAAACCAATTCATAGATAGTGTCAGGGACATTCTGCAAGATGAATCCGTCTCTATTATGATGATTGAACATAATGCTTATATGATAAATAGCTCTGATTTTATCGTTGATTTTGGGAAAAGACAGCAGGAACCAGTTCGACACCTTGATATTGTCGGCCATGATGATTATTTTAGTCAGCTTAACAGTACAAATAATGATGTTTCATTGCATATATCTTCAACACTAGCTTCAAAAAATGGCATTCATTACTTAGAGGGAAATCATATTAGCTATTTTAAAAATGCCGAAAACATCTATAAAGGTGGTATTTTAAAAAGCTTATCATCCATGGCTCGTTTAATTTATGGTGAATACGAATCCGCAACAATTGCACCTGTTGTCGCTATTGATTTAGAAAGACATTTGTATAGTCAGTATAGTTTTTTATACGAAATTGGTGGCCTCATCAACCATATGGTGGCGGCACATCCGACGAATAAAGATACAAGAAGCTTCGATTTCTTTAGTCAAGAAAATCATTGCCCAAGCTGTTCTGGCCGCCTGCAAATTGAAAAATTTGAATTTGATTTGGTCATTCAAGACAAAACAGTGCCATTCTGGGATGGCTTATTACATCCAGATGTGATGGAAGTCTTAAAATATTATCAATATCCAAAATTGCAATTCCTTTTTGATGAGATTAAAAATGAACTGGGTCAAGATATTAGTAAAAGCTACAATGACATGACAGAGGAAGAAAGACATACATTCCTATATGGTTTTTGGGAAAAATCATTTTATGATAAAGCAAGTAAGTCCTCAAAAAAATGGGAAGGTTTTAATTTTATCCTTGGACGTTATATCGTTATTTCGAAATCAATTATTAAAGAGCAAATGAAAGAATCAAAAGAAATGATTGCCTGTCCAATATGTCATGGAGCGGTGCTAAACCATAAGAAAAAACTAACGTTTGGAGACACTGATATTCGCGAAATTATTCATCAACCGATCGATCAGGTCATAAAAACGGTAGGGAACTTACCAGAGCTTGAAAAATTAAAAGCTATTGTAGGCGGCGATATGACTCTTACGGAAGATGTCTCCTTACTTCCTAGAGAAACACAAGTGTCGTTGAAAATGCTGGAATTAGAACTCGCAAGCTTTGCTGGATATGAAATCGTCCTACAAAATGTTTTACCATTCTGGGACAAAATAAAAGATAATATCGAAGCCATAAGCAGCAAAAATCTAATTACAATCTGTGATTTCGCCCATATTGACGAAACGAGAGAAGCCATTATTGATCAGTATTTCACGAATGGAAAATACAAAAAATTAACGTACGTTTATGAAGCATTTGGCTACAAAAAAATTGTTACACAAATTAATAAAATAAAAGCAAGTCATAAATGTCCATTCTGTAATGGGAAGAAAGTCATTTCAGAAGATAATCTCCATGATGGCGTCTATAAATTATCAGTACCATGTGTAAGTTGCTATGAAAGTGGCATCAATGATGAAGGGCGTAAGGAAATGGTCGATGGCGTAGATGTGCAAACATGGCTAACTGGCAACGTAAGTGATGTTGTGGCTGAAAGCTTGCGAACGGAGGCTGTGGCCGATATTCCCATTTTCAATCGAATTCGTGAGTTAAATAAACGAGAGATGATGGCGATATACCAATGTCTTGTGGCAAATAGTTATTAA
Organism: Lysinibacillus sp. NPDC056232; assembly: GCF_042267565.1. Classification (NCBI taxonomy): domain Bacteria; kingdom Bacillati; phylum Bacillota; class Bacilli; order Caryophanales; family Bacillaceae; genus Lysinibacillus; species Lysinibacillus sp. NPDC056232. The sequence goes on from NZ_JBHJTF010000002.1 coordinate 47,998, forward strand.
AAGAAAGCTACCTCAAAAACTCATTTGCAAAAATAAATGCAAATGAGTTTTTATGTTATCCTGAGAAAGAGCTTGAAAAAAGTTAGTAGAATAAAAGGGGAAAGATAGGAATGACAGAATTAGTGGACTGGAAAAATAATGCTCAAGGGCATCCATTTATCGCTTCATTTAGCGGAGGAAAAGATAGTGTCTTAGCTTTATATAAAGCAATGCAGGTTGGAGAGGCGATAGGACTAATTGTCATGATGGAGGAAGAAGGGAATCGTTCCAGATCTCACGGAATGCCACCGGAACTCATACGTGCTCAAGCTAATTCTATAGGTTTACCAGTTTATACTGCAGCAGCAAGCTGGACAGATTATGAAAAAATATTTATGAGTCTTTTAGAAAAAGCTAAAAAACAAGGTGCAGAAGTTTTAGTAACAGGGGACTTAGATATGCCTGAACATGGCTGCTGGCACGACAAGGTTACGAAAAATGCTGGTTTAAATCTAGGCATGCCTTTATGGGAAATGAATCATCGTAAAGTTGTCGATGAATTCATAAACCTAGGATTTGTTACAATCATTGTTACTGTTAATTTATCTTTAGGTATGCGGGAGGACGATTTAGGGCGAACGTTAACCCACGAATACGTGCAAGAGCTTGAAGCCCGAGGGATTGACCCATGCGGAGAAGGTGGAGAATTCCATACTACAGTATTAGATGGACCCATCTTTAAACAACCTATTCCAGTTCGTAAATGTGATGTTATTAGAAGCGGAGAATATGCTTTTTTGCCTTTGGAACTAGATCAAAAGGTAAATCTTTCAGATAGTTAATCGATTCAATTCAATCGCTAAAGTGCAGACGATGATGAGATGAGCATGCATGTTCCTTTCATGCATAGAAAAACATGGGACATTGCCTATCTTTTTTTAGGCAGTGTTCCATGTTTTTAGTTTTTAAAGAAATCTTCATTGTTCTAAGTACTATCGACGAACATTTTAGTTGCCAGCCATCTCGTTTACCGACAGTATAAAATGCATTGTCTTACTGTCTGGAATAACGCAGAATAAGAAAATGATGAAAAGGGTCATCGGAGGAAAGTGACCCTTAACAATGGGAGGTGTATAGGATTAGTTTGTATGATCCTATACGTTATGAGCATGAAAGGTGGTATTTGGTATTAATAAAAACCTATAAAGCTAGTGCCGACAATAATTAATAGAATGAATAGAACAACGATTAACGCAAATGCTGAACCAGAACCACTGCCGTAATATTCAGACATAGTAATTTCCCTCCTTTCAATATCTATAATATGAATTGTTATTAAAAGGATTTGCGATATTTATCTACTAAAAAAATAAAAATAAAATTAAATATCCGGAGATTTAATAAAAGGGGTAACTTTGAAAAAGTTGTGGTAGGCAGTTATTCATTGAATACAAAAAGGTGCGCCGAAAGTCGACTGGATTGGAACTATAGTGTTTGCATCAGCGCTTTTAATCTCTTTATATGAACAAGAGGTGGATTCGTTTTCTATTTTTTTTGTATAATGACATTATTCAATCTTATTTTAAAGGGGGATACTATGATGCAAGGTTTTCTGCAGCAGTCTCAGAAATAGCTGAAGTTGAGTATGTACGTACAGCCCTTACTTTTCAAATATGTATTGGTTTCCTAGTTACTATAATTTCTATCAATCTCATCCCTATTATTCAGAGAATCATTGGTTGGGAATGGGTCTTTACCATATTAGCGATTGGACCGATTCTTGGAATACTATCTATGCTCAAATATAGAGGTACGAAGTAAATATCGAGAATGTATTGGACTTTTGATTAAAACATGACTAGTACAATCCTTTAAATTTTTAAGAAAAAATTTCTACTATTCTGAAATATATGTTATAGTAGGAGCATAATTGAATATTGTGTAAGAGTTGGTGCCAAATGATAGTTTGGCTTAAAAGGGAAGTCGGTGTAAATCCGACGCTGTCCCGCAACTGTAATTCGGAGCAAATCACAAATGCCACTGGGAAACTGGGAAGGCAGTGAGGCGTGTTGATGAAAAGCCAGGAGACCTGCCAATTTCTAGTACACACCAAATACCTACGTGGAAATAGGTGGTGAAAAGTGACCATTCAGGCACTGTGCGACAACGAATGACCTATGCGGAAGTATACACTTCTTCGTATTGTTTTTTCATTGACAAATTTAACATGCAGCCATTTTCCTAGAAGGAGAATGGCTTTTTATTATTTCTGAAAGGGTGATTGAAATGACTTATACAAGTACACTAATTGGCTACCCATACATTGGGGAAGATCGTGAATGGAAAAAAGCATTAGAAGCATTTTGGCGACATGAACTTTCTGAAGTAGATTTTCAAGTAAAAATAAAGAATATCCGATTATCTAGGATAGAAAAACAGCTTCAACTGGGCATAGATATGGTAACAGTTGGAGACTTCACTTATTACGATAGAATGTTAGATACAGCCGTGATGTTTGGTTTAGTACCTAAGCGTTTTAACTGGCAAGGTGGAAAGGTAGATTTACATACCTATTACAGCATAGCACGTGGGAACAAAACAGCAGTGGCCAGTGAAATGACAAAATGGTTTAATACAAACTATCATTATATTGTGCCAGAATTTGAAGAACAAACATTACAAATAACGGAAAACAAAGTTTTAGCAGATTTTTTAGAGGCTAAAGAAGCATACGGCATTATCGCAAAGCCGACATTAATTGGTCCTTATACATTTTGCAAACTAACGAAAGGTTATAACAAGGTAACACAAGTTGAATATTTACTGGCCATACTACCACTCTATGCCCAAGTGTTGAAAGAATTAGTGAATGCAGGTGCCAATTGGATTCAACTAGAAGAGCCATCCCTTGTAACTACATTAGATGAGACAGAAATAAAGCTTGTACAAGAAATATACGCACAACTAGCTGGAGCAGTGCCAGAGGCGAAAATAATGCTTCAAACATACTTTGAAGCATTAACCTCTTATGAAGCAATAATGGCACTCCCTGTTCAAGGTTTTGGTTTAGATTTCGTCCATGGCTATAAAGGGAATATGGAATCGCTTCGTCAATTTGGCTTTCCTAAAGATAAAGTATTAGCGATTGGTGTTGTTAATGGCCGTGATATTTGGCGTTCAAACCTAGCAGAGGTAAACTCTACGATTCAGGCAATTGAAACACTAAGTAATGCTGTAGCATTATGGATTCAACCATCTAGCAACCTACAACACGTACCAATAACGACCTCTCTTGAAAATAAGCTCGATCCTGTTCTAAAAAATGCACTTTCCTTCGCTGATGAAAAAATCGTAGAAATCGTTGAGGTAACTAAATTTAGACGAGACAAAGATGGTAGCACGATTCATAACTTATCAGAAAGTATGAAGGCGATTGAAGCCCTAAAAAATCATCCGATTCGTCAAAACCAGGTGATCCATCAGGCAGTTCAAACAGTGACAATTCAAGATTTTGAACGACATAGTGATTTTAGTCACCGCCAAAAGATTCAACAGCAAGCTTTAGGGTTACCGCTATTCCCAACGACAACAATAGGAAGTTTCCCTCAATCTGATGAGGTCAAAAGGAATCGAAATGCATGGAGAAAAAAACAATTATCGAACGAAGCATACGAAGCATTTATTGAACTAGAAACAAAACGCTGGATTGACATTCAAGAAGAACTAGATATTGATGTACTTGTCCATGGTGAATTTGAACGCACTGACATGGTAGAGTATTTCGGTGAAAAACTTACCGGTTTTGCATTTACGGAAAAAGCGTGGGTTGTATCCTATGGTTCACGTTGCGTGAAGCCTCCTATTATTTATGGAGATGTCGCTTGGGCAGCACCAATAACAGTGAAAGAGTCGGCTTATGCTCAAAGTTTAACAAAGCGTTTTGTGAAGGGAATGCTGACAGGCCCTGTGACCATTTTAAATTGGTCATTTGTGCGAGACGATCTTTCACGAAAAGATGTTGCTTATCAAATTGCACTAGCACTTCGCAAAGAGGTTGAAGCACTGGAAAACGCAGGTATTTCCATTGTTCAAGTGGATGAGCCAGCCCTGCGAGAAGGTTTACCGCTCCGAAAAGAAGACTGGGGGGCATACTTAGATTGGGCAGTAAATGCCTTTAAACTTGCCACATCTAGTGTGAAAAATGAAACACAAATCCATACACATATGTGTTACTGTGAATTTAACGATTTCATAGAACCAATTAGTGCACTAGATGCGGACGTTATTTCAATTGAAACATCTCGAAGCCATGGTGAGCTTATCTCTTCACTTCAAGTAAACCCTTATAAAAAAGGAATTGGATTAGGCGTATATGACATTCATAGTCCTCGTGTACCGGGTGAGGAAGAAATACTCGGTATTATGAGAGATAGTTTACAAGTTCTTGAAAGCAATCAATTTTGGGTAAATCCTGACTGCGGCTTAAAAACGAGAAAAGAAACTGAAACAATTGCCGCTTTGGCAAACATGGTGGAAGCAACTAAATCTTTGCGCCAGGAAGTTAAGCAATCAATAACAAGATAACGATAAATTATTTTGTACATTTACTACATCTTCTCTCCTGTAGATTTAAAATAAAGATTGATCATTTGTAATAAAGTCCGATAATTTGTAAAAAGGTTTTATACAATTGCATTGTCAAGATGGATTATGACAATTCAACAAACGGGCCATTTTGCGGAACAAGGATTAGAAATCACAGGGGAAATTCGATGTTGGCGATTAAAAATTAAGATGAGAAAATAACAGAATCCATAGTAGAATAGGATCTCTCTAAAAGAAATGTAAGCTTTCAACGTCTCGACCCATAATAAGCACAAATATCCAGAAGAAAAAACCGATTTTGTTAACTCTGTCTTAGCAAAAATATAATATTTATACCGCAATCGGGCGCGATTGTTTTAGAATTACTAGGTAGAAATGATCAAACTTTATTATAAAAATCGCATAGTATTTCACAAAGAATTAACCCGTTTTGATCAATCATTTTTCAAAACGAGTTCTTATCATTTAACTTTAAATATGGATTTTGGGGATATTTTAGATCAAACTTTATTCCAAACCAACATCTCAGAAAAATAAAAAAGAAAATCAATTATGCCTCGGATCGGCTTTGCGCTTGCATAAAGCCGATTCTTTGGCATCCACTGAAAGAAAGTAAACGAATGGCCAGGGCTATAGCTCCCTGGCCTTTTTATATTTATCATTATTTTACGTAACATTATTATATTCCAAAAATAAAACTGGCTTGATCAATTGAGCATGTTAATCTTAATCTATTTTCATAGCATTCTTTTCAAGTTTGAGTGAAAGGTCTTTCACTCAATTAAAAGGAAAATGGGGGTAGTTCCAAGCTGTCCCGTAGCCGTTGCGAGGAGTTTTGTTTCAAATACCATACTTGGGAAGGAGAGGGATGAATATTTATTATAAGTTTTCTTTCTTTATTCTTTTAGAATAAGATTTTCTTATGCTTTCATTCAATCTGTCTGTAGATTTTTTATTTTGTATCACATTTATCTTAACGCTATTTGTTCCATCTAAAAAAATGATCAAACAAACAGAATAGTTTTAAAGTCAGTACAAATTAGTACTGGCTTTTTTATACGTATAGTGATTGGAAGTAGGGAGTGTGAAATGATATTGCCTAGAAGCAAAAAAGGCATCTCATCCATAGATGAAATACCTTTTCTTGAAGTTATTGAGCTACTCGTTGGATAAAGGCCTCTAATTGTACTAGTGTGACATTGTCATTCACCCCGAAAGTATTGTCACCTTTACCAACCGTAATTTTATTGGAAGCGAGAATGGATACATAATTGTAAGCCCAATGTGTACCTGGAACATCAGCAAATTGTACAGTTGTTCCTTGTTGTTTTAAATGGAATGCTTCCACTAAAACTTTCGATAATTGACCACGTGTCATAGGAGAACCTGGATTGAATTTTCCGTTTTCATCACCCGTAAAAACGCCGATTTTTTTTAGTGCTTCCGCAGCACCCGCATATTTAGACGTTGGTGTTACATCAGGAAAACTTGAATTGGTGTTACTAGTATCTAAATTTAACTGCTTGGCCAGTTTAAGAGCTACCTCTCCACGCGATGCATAAACGCTAAAGTCGATTTCAGCATCTTTTACTTCTCCTTCAGTGAAGTTTGCAATGCGTTTTGCCCCTACGTAACGAGATCCCCAGTAATAAGGATCATCGAGTTTGTCGATTTTAACACCAGAACTTGTAGTAGCTGAAATAAAATTGCTGTCACCTATGTATATGCCAACATGGGAAACACCGCTTCCCGAAGTATTGAAAAATACAAGATCCCCAGTCTTCAACTGAGCTTTCGCAATCGAAGTACCTTGCTGATATTGAGCTGTAGATGTACGTTGTAGTGAAATCCCTAACTTAGAAAATACGATTTGTGTATATGCTGAGCAATCTATACCTGTCTTAATATCTGTCCCTCCATATTGATAAGGAACACCTATATATGCTTTTGCTGTATTTGTTATATCTGCTATTGTTGCCGCTTTCGCTTCATGAACACCCATACCTGTGAAGAACATAAACGATGCGAAAATGGGTAGTAACCATTTTTTCTTCATTAAACTTACTCCTTTCAAAAAGCTTTCGTCTTTTAATAAAGTAAGAATAGCATGAAACAGGCATGAGTTATTTTTCAATCATATTACCGACATATTACCGATTACCGTTAAACAGCAAAATTGAAACCTTAATTTTACCTGTGTAAAACTTCTGCAATAATCGTGGGCAATTTTACTAAAAAAAGTTTAAATAATTGGATAGAGAGGGTTTAAAGGGTTAATTTAGAGGTTTCATCCAATTGAAAAACCGTTATTTAAGTGATTCCTTGTTTTCCATATCCAATCCTACCTATCTCTTTATGCCATTCATAAAGCTGTTGGCCAAATTTTTTACTTGATGGTCATCTGTTTCAAACGTTTACTTTGAATTGTCCAGACCTTGAATATACACATAAATCATTAAAAAATAATGGTGTAGAAGTGATTGAAGTTTCACTTTTTCTCACGGTTTTCCTTACGGAGATGGTTAAAGTGAGTATAGATCGAAGGAGTGATCATAGAAAAAATCTATGGTTATTATAGAAATTATAGAATTGATATATAATAATTCGATTCTTATAATTCTTTATAAGCAATAGTTATTTTAATTAAGGGAGGTAATACTGATGACAAATATTGCTGGTATTAAGATACCTGATAGCCGTTTGGCATTAGAAGCTCAGGATATTTTAAAAGAGCATGGTTCTGAATTGCTTTGGAATCATTCAAATCGTGTTTATTTGTTTGGGGCTCTACAAGGTAAAAAAGCTCAGCGAAAATATGATGAAGAGCTCCTATATGTAAGTGCTTTGTTTCATGATTTAGGTTTAACAAAACAATTTAGTAGCATAGATAAACGCTTTGAGGTGGATGGTGCAAATGCAGCACGTCAATTTTTAGCACACCATCATATTGATGATGCCTCAATACAACTCGTATGGGATGCAATCGCACTACATACTACAATCGGCGTAGCAGAGCATAAAGAAAATGAAGTCGCATTGCTATATGCCGGCGTAGGTCTTGATGTAATGGGAGACGGTTATCATGATTTGACGAATGAAGAGCGAAATGAAATTATAAATGCATTCCCACGTAATCAATTTAAACAAAAAATTTTGCCAGCATTTTTTGAGGGATTCAAGCATAAACCCGAAACGACATTTGGCAATATAAAATCTGATGTTTGTGCATTGTTCATTCCAAATTATAAATCTAAAAACTTTTGTGATTGCGTCTTGCACTCACCTTGGTCTGAATAAAAATTAATTATAGGTAAGGGGATTCATATAATATGTTAAAACTAGCACATAAGAAAATTCGTCATGTTACATTACAAGATAAAATTGTATCTGCTCAAGAAGCAGCCTCTTGGATCAAAGATGGCATGTTATTAGGAATGAGTGGCTTTACAAGGGCTGGCGATGCAAAAATAGTACCACTAGCGCTTGTAGAAAAAGCAAAAGGGGAAAAATTCCAAGTTGATGTTTACACAGGAGCCTCACTTGGTCCAGAGGTAGATCAACAGATGGCTGAAGCTGGTATTATTCGGAAGCGAGCACCCTATCAAGGCGATCCAGCAATTCGTCGAATGATAAATAATGGAGAAGTACTGTACACGGATGCGCATGTTTCACATAATGCAGAATTAATTCGACAAGGAATTGTAGGGCCTATTGACTTTACCATAATTGAAGCTACTGCAATTACCGAAGATGGTTTGTTGATACCTACAACCTCTGTAGGAAACTCTCCAATTATTATGCAAATGGCAAATGAAATTATTATTGAACTAAATGTTTCGCATCCTGACTCTCTAGAGGGGATCCATGATATTTATATTCCAGATGTACAAGGGAAGAGAAGTCCTATTCCTTTAAATAGTGCAGGGGAGCGAATTGGAACAGTTGGTATCCCATTAGATACTAGTAAGGTACGTGGCATAGTGCTATCTGAAAAAACAGATGCTCCATCAACAATTGTACAGCCAGATGAGGAAACCGCTAAAATGGCAGAGCATTTACTCAATTTTTTACGTGATGAAGTTAAAGCTGGTCGTTTAACAAAAACATTAGCACCTATTCAATCAGGCGTAGGATCCGTAGCTAATGCGGTTTTAAATGGTTTTTTAGAATCAGAGTTTGAGGATTTAGAAATTTATTCAGAGGTGTTACAGGACGCCGTATTTGAATTAATAGATGCAGGTAAAGTTAAATCCGCTTCCGGTACGTCCATTACATTATCACAGGAACGTGGTGAGCAGGTTTATAGTCAGCTTGAAAATTATAGAGATTGTTTAATTTTACGACCTCAAGAAATATCCAATCATCCTGAAATTATTCGACGTTTAGGATTAATTTCCGTTAATACAGCACTCGAGGTTGATATTTATGGAAATGTAAATTCAACACATGTTTCAGGTTCTAAAATGATGAATGGCATTGGAGGTTCAGGTGATTTCGCCCGTAATGCGCGTTTAGGAATATTCGTCACAAAATCCTATGCGAAGGGTGGTAATATCTCAAGTATCGTCCCTATGGTATCTCATGTGGACCATACAGAGCATGATGTGGACGTCATTGTTACAGAGTTTGGGGTAGCCGATTTACGTGGTTTAGCACCAAAAGAACGGGTGCCTCTATTAATTAATAATTGTGCACATCCTGATTACCGTCAGCAATTGTGGGCATATTATAATGCTGCGGTAGAGAAAACTGGTAATCATCACACACCTCATTTATTAGAAGAGGCGCTGTCTTGGCATGTTCATCTAGAGAAAGCTAAGACAATGAAAAAATAAGGCGATGTTGACTAGGCATCGTGTTTAGTCATTAGAAAATAGAATCCACTAATTACAGCAATAGTATTTCTGTGATTAGTGGATTTCTTATTGTTATTGAGATTTTATTAATGATTGAATCAATTGTCGACTCTTTTCTGAAATTGAAAAACCAACTTTTTCAAGTCCCTCAACCATTAAACGAATAAAAGCTTTCGCCGCAAAATTAATGAATTTATCTTTTCTATATAGAAGTACAATTTCTCGCGTTAATGGTGGATTATAGATCGTTTGCTCGCAAATAGTATTCGTTCTATATAGGTGGCATAGAGTTTTCGAAATAATTGTTGCCCCGACATTTTGTTCAACTAGATTAAAAATGGCTTGAACACTAGCTGTCTCTATTTTAGGTTTCACATGAAGCTTTTCTTTGCGAGCTGCACTATCAATTACTTTCCTACATTGATGGATCGTTGGGAATAATATAAGTGGAAGCTCTAAAACATCTTGAAATGCTATTTTTTCAGATGCTAATAGGGGATGCTCGCTATGCGCAACGAATAGCAATTCTTCAGTAAACAATGGAATTAGTTGAAGCTGCTCATGCTCATAATCAAAGTACTCTTGTTTATAGGAAATCGCAAAATCTATTTTATTGTCTTTGAACTGTTTTAATAAATCATCCGAGCTATTTATGCAGATTTGTAAATCTGGGTATTCAAGATGATAATCTAACAAATAGTCCGACACTAAATTAGTTAATTCACCAGGTAAAGTACCGATCACTAATTTCCCTGCTTTTAATTCTTTCAGTTCAATTATTTGATTGCTTGTATTATCTATTGCTCGAAATATATGGGTACATTGTTCATGCAATATTTTACCTGCATCTGTAATCGCTATTTTTTTCCCTAGACGATCGAATAGTGGAATGCCCAGTTCATTTTCCAATACTTTAATTTGATGGCTAAGCGTTGGTTGAGTAATATTCAATTTTTCGGCAGCCTTTGTAAAATGAAGTTCATTGCACAGTACTAAAAAGTATTCAAGCTGTCGTATCTCCATATACGTACCTTCTTTATTAAAAATATTTCTTATATTATAACATTATTCTTATAGAGACCCGTATATTTCATCAGAGAATTATTATCAAATTTAGTAATGTGCAAAGAAAAAAGGAAATATGAAAGGAGTCATGTACAATACTGAACTCAATTTGAATAAATTGCTTAGTGAAATAACCATTTCTATTTTTTGATCTCGTTATTTTACAATTTTCTCGGTATTATAAGTGAGAAATCAGGCTTTTCCTTGAAAATGCCAGTCAGTGTTCGGTCGATTCTATTATAAATTATAGTCGAACATTAACCTCAGTACCGTCCTTAGCTTTGACATCTACTAGCGCGATTCCTTTATAATTTTTCAGTTCCTTGGCGATAGGCTTTAGCGTTTTTTGTCTATTAGCGGAAAGGTAAAGTCCAGTTTTTTTCTTTCGTGCTCTATTGTCCATTTGTTTGCATTTATCTGAAAAAAACTTGAAGACAAAGTAGATTTCTTTAAGCTTGTAGGGGAGAATTATTTGAATACATATTTAAACATTAAAATCGACAACTGAAATATGCTAAATTCACGAACCATTGGTTATTTAACAAGCAATCGTGTAACTAAATTACTATACTCGAACGAAATATTTTCGTGGTATAATATCCCTAAAAAGGAGTGGTTTTTTTGGGAAATCGAAATTATTTTAAAGTCATGAAATTTCTAGTTTGTTTATCCGTTAGTTTATGTATCATGCAGTATCCAATTATTTCCTCCGCTGAAACACTTGATACCCATTTAACTAGTGAAAAAAGCAATTCTACTGACATTGATACGGGGATAGCAGACTTGAACTACAATAGCAACGAAGTTTTAGCGGTGAAAGGAGATAAGATTGATCGTTTTGTTCCAAGAGAAGGTATTAACTCAAAAGATAAATTTATAGTAGTTGAACGTAACAAAAAATCACTTACAACTTCACCAGTGGATATTTCAATTATCGATTCAATGGCGAATCGTACCTATCCAGGAGCTTTACAACTTGCAAATCAAGCTTTTGTAGACAATCAACCTAGTTTATTGGTGGCCAAAAGAAAACCACTAAATATAAGCATAGATTTACCTGGCATGAAAAGAGAAAATACAACGACCGTGGATAATCCTACATATGGTAATGTATCTGGTGCAGTAGATGAGCTAGTATCTACATGGAATGAAAAATATTCAACAACTCATACTTTACCTGCAAGACTACAATATTCAGAATCTATGGTTTATAGCAAATCTCAAATAGCAAGCACGCTAAATGTGAATGCCAAAGTTCTGGACAATTCACTGGGAATTGACTTTAATGCAATTGCAAATGGCGAGAAAAAAGTGATGGTTGCGGCGTATAAACAAATATTTTATACCGTAAGTGCAGAACTACCTAACAATCCATCAGACCTTTTTGATGATAGTGTTTCGTTTGAAGAGTTAACTCGTAAAGGGGTAAGTAATGAGGCTCCTCCCGTTATGGTGTCAAATGTAGCTTATGGTAGAACAATTTATGTGAAATTAGAAACAAGTTCTAAGAGCAAGGATGTACAAGCTGCATTTAAAGCCTTACTGAACAATGTTAATACGAATGTAGAAACTAGTGGACAGTATAAAGATATTTTTGAAGAAAGTTCCTTTACTGCTGTAGTATTAGGCGGAGATTCCCAACAGCATAATCAGGTTGTCTCAAAAGATTTTAATGATATTAGAAAAATAATTAAAGATAATGCAGAATTTAGTCTTAAAAATCCAGCATACCCAATTTCATATACAAGTGTTTTCTTAAAGGATAATTCAATTGCTGCGGTTCATAACAATACAGATTATATCGAGACGACATCTACAGAATACTCTAAAGGCAGCATCATCCTTGATCATTACGGGGCATATGTTGCTCAATTTGAAGTAGCCTGGGATGAATTTTCATATGATGAAAATGGAGAAGAAGTGCTATCTCATAAAACTTGGAATGGAAACTGGAAAGACAAAACAGCTCATTTCTCTACAGTCATACCACTTCCGCCTAATTCAAAAAATATAAGAATTTATGCAAGAGAATGTACAGGTCTTGCATGGGATTGGTGGAGAACAATTATTGATGAATACAATGTTCCTTTATCTAAAGAAATAAAAGTTTCAATTGGAGGAACTACATTATATCCAACAGGTACTATTAATTAGGTATTTCTCAAGAGGGTTTGAAGCGGATTAATTAAAATAAAGATCAAAACACGATCACCCATCCTGGAAAAAGAAACGGCTGAGACTCTTGTTACACAAGAACCTCAGCCGTTTCTATTTTCTCAAACATCCATCCTGATAAATGAACAAAAGAACACCACCAAGTCATGCCACCGTACATAGTAGCGTTGAAGTTAAGGAAGAAAAAAATACTACGGAGGGTTACGGCATAATATGGTAACTAATTTGTAACTTAGTTTAAACGAGTTCGTCGACTATTACGAGGGGGATGTGCATGAAGAAATGTTTTTTATATGTAGTTGCTCTTTTAGGCCTTACGATAACGGGGTGTTCAAATTCTATTGGATTGTCAGGAGAAAAGCCTCCTCAAGTCTTTATAGAGATTGAAAATAAAAAATTTGAAACGACACTCGGTACTTACTGTTGGCAAAATGGATGCGTTGATACTGTTGGACCAGTTGAACTGTTAGAAGGCAAAAAGCCTATAAAAGTTAAATCAGGTGAAAAAATAACACTTGTAATGGACTACGAATCAAAACCGAATGAATTTCATGTTGCACAAATAAGTGAAAACAAAGAAACTGAGGTCATAGTCAAAGACAATCGTTTTACTGCACCTACACAACGTGGCGTTTATTATTATTCTTATGGCGTATGGTGGATGGATGAAAAGGAAGCGAATGTATCTCATGGCGACGCTTTCTATGCTTTCGTTTTAGAAGTAGATTAGCTATCCTATTAAAAGAACGATTAAACTTACAAACTAAATAACTGAGAAAGAATCTATTTGGAATCAAGCTTTTTTTCAAATGGATTCTTTTTATTTGGCTGTTTTCGAAAAGAATGTTGCTATTCAACTAACGAAGCGGGTTAGTTAAAGAATATTGTTTAACTTGTGTTCAACAATCGGTAAAAGCAACCTTTTTATTGTGAAATTAGTCAGATTAAACAATGAGGTATTGTGAAAGGGAGTGTTCATCATTGGAATTTCATTAATAATTTTAATGGTTGTTGGCATTCTTGCATTTTTAACGTTTATCATTCCAGTATTTATAGCTGTTAGAAAAGACAAGAAAGGAAACCCACCTCGAAAAATCTCTTATGTATTAGTAGGACTGTTGGTTTTCCACTGGGTATTTTACTTAGTTAGTGGTTACGCTCTGTTACCAACAAATATTGCGGATGCTGTGTTTATACCCGTATGGTTAGCATTATGCCTCGCAGGTGCAATCACAGCAATCTATGAATTTAAAAACAATAAAGCTTTTGCTATTCCAGTTGCTGGCTTAACCATTATCAGTTTATTACTTTGTATTTTTAGCTATGGAATATCAAAGATGTAAATAATTCCATATACCCTTATTCAACTAACAGGGGACTTTAGTTAAGTTTCAATGCACGAAATATCAAAAAAAAAGCAGATTTATTCTACACGTTTTGTAGATTAAATCTGCCTTTTAATTTTAACAGCAAAAATCTTTTGGAAAACAATTTTTTATTTTTATAATAAAAACATTTATAAGGGGGACTGTAGGCAAAGAAAATAATAATTTTGTTTCGTTTGCGAACAACTTTAAAGGTTCATCTAGTTAGCGTGAAACGTCTTTTTTCGGGAAACCCTTACATTCGATTAATTTTGGTCTGAGGCAACTTATTTTTACTCTCGAATTTTATTTAGTAATGGTAAAAAAGATTGCTGTAGACCCACTCAATATTCGTCTGCTATCATAGTTGAGTGTGAATTGAAGGAAGAAGAGTAAAGGGTATTTGAGGAGAATTCTTCCCACATTTTTTATTGATAAAACTCTTACTCGGAGGAGAAATAAATGGTTAGTGAGAGAGAACAGATTAGCAAAAAAGTTGCATGGATTGCACTTCTATCCAACCTAATTTTAATGATCGGTAAAATCTTCTTTGGTCTTTTTGGGGATAGTGAGGCTGTTTTTGCAGATGGGATTCACTCTGGAGCAGATGTAGTAGCTTCGATTGCTGTGCTAGCAGTAGTTGGAATCTCTAATAAACCACCTGATAAGGATCATCCCTTTGGGCATGGTAAGGCAGAGGTTATTAGTGAAGCAATCGTTGGAATTATTTTAATAATAGTTTCACTATATATTTTAGTAGAAGCAATTTTAGCATTTTTTGAAGAACCTAGCGTACCACAATACAGTGCATTAATTGTAGCTATAATTTCTTACATAGCGAAAGAAATATTATATAGATACTCCATAAAACAGGGGAAAAAGTGGAATAGTAAGGCTATTATAGCGATTGCGTTAGATCATAAAGGTGATATCGTTGCTTCCCTTGCCGCATTTATTGGTGTCCTCTTAGCGATTATAGGAAATGCAATTGGGTGGACATTTTTGTTATACGCTGACGCTATTGCAAGTGCTTTAGTAGCTTATTTTATTTTTAGGATCGCAATGGAATTAGTTAAACCTTCTGTGGATGTGTTAATGGAAAAAAGTGTAGACCAGGAACTTTTAGACGACTATGAAGCTACTATTCATGAATTTAATCAAGTGCAACGAATAGACAAAATTCGCGCAAGAGAACACGGTCACTATAAGCTTCTAGACATTCGGCTTTCACTTAATCATGATTTAACAATTAAACAAGGCCATGATATAGCACGTGAGATAAAAAATGAACTATTAAATAAATACCCAGATGTAGGGGAAGTTCTTATCCATGTAAATCCTTACTATATAGAACCTAATCAAGAGTAGTAGTACCATTTTACGCAGCTTGAACTGGTGTCGCTAATATCGATGCAATTATTGCGTAAATTGAATCATGTATTTGATAAAAACAAGAAACCTTCGAAAAAAGGTTTCTTGTTTTTTTCTTGGCTAACCCTGATGGTGATGCAATTGTAGAGTGCTTAGAAGCCCTGTTCAATTATGAAAGCATCCATTTCGGTACCTGATTATTTATCTACTATCCACTTTTGGCCATATATTGGCGTAATCTATTTGGATTAAAGAAGATAGATAGTTAAATAAAAGTGTTATTTATCAGAAAATTCAGCGTATTCTTGTCATTTTCGTGGTAAAATTTGTATTGCGAAGAATTAGGGAAGGGTGTGTGAAAACTTTTTCATTTATTATTTTTTGTTCATCTGATCGGGTGTTCTAATGAAAATATTAGTGTATGGATTTTAATGAATTTGTATGACAAAGGTACATGGTCATCCTGTATTTTCTCCTCACGGTGTATGAAGAAGATTCATGAAGCGGCCCCTACTACCGATAAGAAGTTGAACCTTTGCTCAGTGACCCATCATATCGTGTAGTAACGGTGAGTCCTCAATGAAATTACCGCATCAAACGCTCCTGTACCATATGAATAGAATAATTGAATGACCTACTGTTAAGTTAATTTGACCGCAATCACCGGCCATCGAAAGGTAAGGAAGTTTCCCCTTATTATCTTCGTGTTGCTAATTACATTCGAAAGCATACAGACGCTCGATTCATAGAAATTGCAGATGTTTTTATGAAGAAATGAAGTGGCCCGTTTAGGGGTGGATGTCCAAAAGGTTGTCCGATTAATTAAAAAGGAGGCTAGGTCATGATAGAAGTCAATCAGGTTCACTATAGTTATGATTCAACCAAAATATTGCATGACTTTAATTTGTTAGTGGATGAGAAAATCATTGTTGGACTTTGGGGTCGAAACGGAACTGGGAAAACTACCTTTATGAAGTTGTTAGCTGGTCATTTAAAACCTAATCATGGTGAGATAAACATATTGGGATTTAATCCTTATAACCATGATCGAACAAATAATCATTTATGTTATATGCAAGAAGATCATCCATTCAGTAAGATTTGGAAGGTAAAAGATGCGTTACGCTTCGGTGATTATTACAATTCAAATTTTGATATAGATTTTGCTAAAGAGCTTTTAGCAGTTTTTAATTTGGACGAAAACAAAAATGTGAGCAGGCTCTCTAAAGGTATGAAATCAGCACTGCAATTTATTATCGGTATTGCCAGTAATGCTGATATAACAATACTTGATGAACCGACCAATGGTTTAGATCTAGCTATGCGAAAGAAATTACACAAAGTATTATTGGAAAGTTATGAAGAAAACCCAAGGCTCATTCTTTTATCCTCCCATCATATCGAAGAAATTCAAACTCTATGTGAAGCGTTGGTAGTGATTCATGATGGTAGAGTATTTCTCCATGAAACAATGGAAACGATGCGGGATAAAGGCATTTGGTTAAGTGGAGAGAAGACTTCCTTTTTAAATCTCATCCAATCGCACACTGTGTTGGAGCAACAAGAATTGGGTACGAAAATGAAAGTCATGCTTGATGAACCTTATACGAACGAATGGAAGCATTTTGCTCAGGCCCATGGGTTATCAATTGAACCAGCCTCTCTACATGATTATTTATTAAATAGAACGGAGGAACGAAATGGGGTGAACATATGAACTTGAACAGTGGGACATTTAGGATGGTTTATGAAGGGGCACTATTTGCCTTAGGAAAGATGCTTTTACTCTATATAACGTTCCCTTTACTGTTGTTATGGTTATTCATTGGCTATTTCTTTCACTTGGGTGAAGAGGTAATCGCCGCCATCTCAGGACCAACGTATTTTTTTATTCCTCTGTTTGCAATTAATGGATTTAGTACGATTTTCCCCGTCGCAATCGGAATGGGAAGTACAAGGATCCATTTGTTGAAAATCTTTTATGCGGTAGGTTTAGCAAGTGTACTGATTGTCACCTTTATTTTAAACGTCTTTCAATGGATTCTCTTAACATTTTATGAGCGATGGAACGTAGCGGCTCATATATTGCATCCAGCAACCTTTTTAAATCAGGAGTATACCTTCATATCCTATTATTTAATAGATTTGATGTTAGGTATTTTCACCTTCTCCTTTGCTTTTTTGTTTTTTACCATATATTATAGACTTGGTTTCAAAAAAAGTGTGATCTGGTTGATGGTGTTAGTGATCATCGGCACGCTATTAAACTACAGTGGTTTGATCGATTTTTCGATAGGGGAATGGTTAGTGACTCAGAACGTTCATATCATGGTGATATTTTCTTTTGTGATCATTATTAGCCTGATTGCATTGTTCATCACATATCCCATCATGCGCAATGCACCGTTAACGGCTAAGTCAAAAAAGGATTAGAAAAAGCCTAAGCAACCAATGTTCTTCAGTACTTCTGCTGGAGAACATTGGTTACTCTTTATGATAAAGCCAAATGTAACCTTGTGGAGGTGGTTTGAATAAACCTCTTTTGGATATATATTTTTAGCCAACAATAACGAACAATTTTACATTAAAGATTTCTGAATGTTCGTATTTAAGCAATGGAAGTGCGATTCGTCTATCGGCTGGATACTGCGTTAATTGAATTAAACACGAATATTACATTTGAAGTGGAATCTAAATATAAATTATTTAAGCTATTATTAATGGAGTTTAAGGATCAACTAATTCGTATTACTTTTTCAAAAATGGAGGACGAAATGTTATCGAATACATGTCCATATTTAAATAATGCTGTACTATTTTCTAGTCCACCAATAAATCAGACAACTGGAGTAAACCCATATTCTTAGCGTCAGCAAGTCGAGTTTCAATCAGAAGGATTTACAATGCCGTTAACAAACAACTAATCATTATCAGCCTATTTATCCAACGAATTTGAACGGTTACGATATTTTAATGTAGCTACTTTGGTGCTTTGTTACTCCAGACATCCCAGCAGTAAACAATAATTTCCTTATCTTTCGGAATGGCATTTAAACAATCAAGCAGCTCTTGTTGGGGAATAATATTAGCATCCTTAATTGTTAAACCACTTACAGATTTTCTGAACGAGAAAGCCCATGCCGGGTGTAGCCCGTCTTGAGACATGGGATGAAAGTGAGGTCAGACAAGAGGTAACTTTTGCTACCTTAATTGTCTGAAAGGGTGTTATACTTCATCTATAGACAAGTAAAAGTCTATAAAACACGCTCGTTCATTGAAAATTGGATATTGTATATGGTTCGATAGCCTAATTCATGCTATCGGTAAAACAATATGTGTCGTCACGAAAAAGACGCTAAAACACATCGGACGAAACCAACTATACGCTATGGTAACAGTAGTGTAGCCCTATCTGCTATATGCACTGGATAGGGAGGGGTAATGGGATACCCCAATCTTGAGAACTGTTCAAAACAGAAATGGACTGCGAACGCTTAGTTACTCAGGAATCCCACTGACATTAGTCAGCTTGTCCTTTTAGGGGTGGGAATCTCAAATGTTTAAGACCATTTCTTACATCAATCAAAAGAACAAAAAAAGCAGATTAGACTATTCAAATCTGCTTCTCGTTTTTAGCTTTTTCCATTTCATCTTTTTTACCTCTAAGGAGCAATGCAATGAATAAAAAACTTGCTACCCAAAAGGAAAAGAAAAAATTTTCAAGCAAAGCCAAATTATTATCTTTGAAATAATCCCAAACTGTTGTAAATAAAAACAGTGTTACAACGAAAGCGATATATAAACATTTTCCGAATGTAGTCAATTTAAGCACCTCGATATGTAATATAAGTAAATTAAAATATAAAGCTGTAGAAAATAATGTTTAAAGGGTCACTGGAAGGACCCTAAGTAACAAATGGGGGAGGCCGTGACGGTCAACTAACGCCACAACCTAAGTGCGTGCGATACACTCAATTATAATTTGTACAAATTATTATTTTCTATACATAAAAAAGCCACAACGTCGTCAAACGCTACAGCTCAGAATGGATTAAAGCCTTTCTAATAAAGTTTTGAAAATAGAGTTTTTTACTATCAAATTTGTTTCATATATAATTGTTCAAAGTAAGTAACATATAGGAGCAAATTATCATTGAAAAAATTTCGTGGGAAAAAGCGTTATTTTCATAATTTATCAAGGGAACTAGACGTAGCACACTATGATTTAGATTTTGGGGAGGAAGGATGGTTTGATATCTGGCATACCCATCTTGATTTTTATGGACTTGGAGATAGTAGTTTGAAGTTAAGAAGAGCGCATATAAAGGCTCATATAATTTTATACAATCGCTTATTAAAAAATCTTCAAGTATTTGAAAAACCTTATCAATCTTGGATAGAATTAGTTGATGAAGACGCAGGATTAGATGGGGTTTATATCCATACCTCTAACCCTAATGATAACAACTTCCCACTTAAGTTAGAAAATATAGAGTGGGATTATCCTATTCCAAAACAATACAAGGATTTAATAAATCTAAATGAGTTTAATGTAGGTCATTATACGGGAGAATCGAATCATCACTTCATAATTCAATCAAAAAATAATGAGATAAGATTATAGGATTTTATATAACGAGAGACTACCTAAAAATTTATGTTGTTATATTGTCCTAATTAACCCGTACCGTTACGCTGGAATGAAGTTTGAAAGTTAAATTACGCTACTTTACATTTTAAAATTGTGCATATTTTAATAATAAATCGAAACGCCAGGATCATTGGTAAGACATTGATCTTGGCGTTTTTAGTTGCTCTTACGTAATAAATAAGTCTGTTTTCTCGAATAATGCTGTTACTCTCTTGACCGAAGAAGGACGTAGAGCCTTATGTTGAGTTTATTGTACTAAGCAGCAGGTTAGTTGAAGAAAACAGGTTCTATTTCTGAAGTTGTAATAGAAAAAATATTTGTGAAAACTATGTATTTTCAAGAAAATACTGTAAAATTATTCTGAATAGCAAGAAAAGGTGAAATGATTATGAATTAGTTCCTTGTGAAAAAATCCACTGCAAGTCACTTCTTAGACTGTTTTAGATGAATGGGATAATATTGGTAATATCCGTTCTTTTTCTCTTTTCCGTTAGTTCGTTTCATTTACCAAATCAACTTGTTCCCATGTGAATGAAACAAGTTCTGAACGTCTTAAGCGATTGGAGGCAGTGGATGTAACTTGAATTCTACTCTTTTATTTGGGTATCTATTTATATCTACATTTTAATCAAATGTAGAAGTTTTTGAGATTGTTTTACAAAAACCTATCGATAGGTAGAAGAAGTATTAAACCCTTATTGAATAAGTAAATCATTCATAAAGTTTTTTGTTATTTTTTTAAAGATGTAAGTATCTACAATAAAATTTTAAAAAGGAGCTATCAAAAATGAAAAAAGTCTTCACAGGTGTTTTCCTTGCATTGATTCTAATCATAACATCGTCACCTGCTTATGCAGCAAAAGCAAACATTAAAATAAAGGTTGACGGTGTAATAGTTGCAACCGATGTGAATCCCGAAACTAAAAACAATCGTACAATGGTACCTTTACGTGTGATCAGTGAAAATTTAGGAGCTACGGTCAATTGGTCGGATTCCCAAGTGACACTCACTAAAAGCGATATACGAGTAATCTTAAAACTGAACAGTAATACAGTGGTGAAAAACGGTCAAAAGGTGTCACTTGATGTAAAACCATATTTAAAAAATGGGCGCATCTTCGTTCCACTTCGATTTCTTGCAGAAACATTTGATTGTAATGTCGATTATAAGGATTTGACAGTAAATGTCATTACAAAGCCACTGGTTATTAATGGTGTAGAAGTGAAAGCAATGCTTCATGAATACCACATGACTATGGGCGGAGTAGTAGAGCAAATAAAAGGGAATGCCTATGTAAAAGAAATGCATAATATTTTTGTAAAAAACAAAGGAAGTAAGGTCAAAGAACCTTCAAATTACACTTGGTCTGTTCACAGCACTATAATTGGTGGTTACTATAAAGGTGGTCAATATGATTTTATAGACCAAAAAGGGAACAGTATAAAACAGTTTGATCTCTATACTCTAGTTCAATCTTTCGATGAAACTTTGCCTGACCCAAAAGTTTTGATTTATGATGCTACTGACAATCAATGGTATTTGTTTAACGATGCATCAAAACAATCTATTTTTCAGTTAACTGATACCGCTGCTAAGAACGGTTTTCTGACAATTATCGAAAATACAGTTCCATGAGGTAGACTAAAGTGTTTTTCTGTTGCCATTAAAGGGCGCTTTTAAAAAGAGTAATGAAGGATAGTGCTTTATTGACAATAATCAGAAGCTTGAATAGAACAACAACCTTTCGATTTACTGTATCCAAGTGAAGATTGACGACAATTCTTAATTTGTTCGGCAACATCCGTAATATTGCCTTCAAAATAAAAAGATAGTAGAGTCCTTAGACAATAATCCAAGTAAATTTTCACATGAAACAAAGCAGTTACTTCTGTCTGAATCTCCTTCTTTGTTAAAAATTACGTTAAAGCAGCTTATAGATGCGCGAGATAAAACATTAGAAGAATGTTTTGCGACAGATATAATCTTGGCAAAAAACTTTTTAAAACATGAAGATTTCTTTGAAGGTGTACGCTCTGTCGTCATAGATAAGGATCAAACTCCACAGTATACCTATAAAACATTAGCTGAATATACAGATGAGGATAAGAAGAAGTTTTTTCATGATAACAGTGTAAAATTTTAGTTTTAGTTAAAAAATCCTGTTTGAAGGGGCAGTAAGCCTGATAATTCAATATTTGTTGCGAAGTTAGTTTTTTGCGACACAATGAAGCCTAGCTATTCAGTAGGCTTCATTCATTTTTCCATAGATACCATGGCAATTTATAATCCATTTTCTCACCTTGTTTACTAATTTTATCCTTCACTATCCAATTACCATCTTTCTTTTGTACTTGATAACTTACATTTGTACCATCTGACTGTTTAAAGAGTATATAACCTGTATTGCCTTTTATATAAGTTACAGGGTCTATAACATTTTTGTAGGGTATCTTTCGCTGGGGTAGCAAAATGTTGGTACCTATTTCTTCTACAAGTTTAAAAAGGGGTTTAAATTCATTATTTATTTCTGCTTGGTATTGCAATTGATTATATGTGTAGGAATGGTAAGTCGCTAAGTTCAGATTAAAAGTCTGTTTTATATCAGAAAGTGATGCACTATAGAATGCAATTAAATCCTTTTCTACTTTATCTCCCACGTGTTGAAAACTAATTGTTTTCAACACGTTAGGGCTTACTTCAAAAGTCATTGTTTCTGTACCATAAGGAGGGTCATGTGCATGTTCAAATGTTGTGACTTGAACTTCGGTAAGAAAGCTAAACTGACCTTCATGCTCTCTGTTGATACTGAGGATCTTAGCATCATATAAACCATATTGCTTAAGATAGCCATAGTAATGAATAATTTCCTTTTCTATAGATGGGTTAAGGATTGTAATCAATGTATCATACATAAGCTTATAATCAGCTTTTTCATTTTGGGCATAAATCGTACTGGGAATAATCAAAATAGTTACTGTAGCCATTAAAATATAAGTTAATTTTTTCACGGGATATTAAGCCTCACTAAAATACATTTTATAAATAACATGTGTTAATAAGAGCAAATTATCTAAAGTTTTTTAAGAAATTGAAGTAAACGATCCTGAGTTGAGAACTTGTTGTAGTGCAAGGAGGTCCCAACAAGCAGAGGAAGCAAGCGTATTCACACATGAAGATTACCGTGGTAAAGGGTACGGAATAGATATTACAAATGCTTGGGCAGCAGAGGTACAAAAAAGAGGTCGAATTGCTCTATATAGTACCTCGTGGGATAATTTCGCATCCCAATCTGTGGCAAAGAAACTGAAATTACATCAGTTTGGAATAGACATTCATATGAGTTAAAGTTACTGCTGAAAATTTTATAATACGACATGAAGGACCTCATTTTGATTAATTTTTCAAAATGAGGTCCTTCAAAAATGAGGCCACTCGACAGCTTTATTTACATTTACAAAAATCGTAAAATTTCTCCTTTTCCATCAATTCGAATCGTTTTATTCACCATATCAACTGCCTTTTTTAAGAAAAAAACAAAAATAGAAAATTAAGTATTTTGATTTACATTAGTGATATAATAATATAGTTATTTTAGATTATAGAATTGGAGAGAAATGTTATGTTGAAACGATTATTCTTTGTAAGTTTTCTATTTTATCTATGTTCTTTAATGTATATAGGAGGTGGTAACTACGCACATGCAAATAATGCATACTTTAATGAAGTAGTATTTTCAGATAGTGGTAAAGCCATAAATGGCAGAACTATGTTACCAATGAGAAGTATATTTGAATCATTAAATGCAACGATTGCTTGGGATGCCTCTAGCCAAACCGTAACAGCGAGTAGAGGTAATACAACTATTAAATTAAAGGTAGGTTCTAAAAAGGCAATAGTTAATGGTAAAGAATCTTTTCTAGATAGCCCAGCCATAATTATTAACTCAACTACAATGGTACCAGTAAGATTTATTGGTGAATCCTTAAATTTACCAGTTGAATGGGATTCAACACTAAGATTAGTTAATATAAACACAGAAGGGAAAAATATTTATATATATGTTAATGATCCTACAATAAATACAGATAAGAATTCTAATGTTAATAAGTATAATCAATTGGTGCATTTACAAAATAACCTTTCACGTGTATATCAAAATTTAGTGAGGCAAGAATCATTATACCCTACTTATTCTCAAGATTATCGTAATATATTAGATAAAGAGATACTGATGGCCAAACTTAAAATACAAGTAAACAATAGAATGATAGCACTATTAACTGAAATGACAAGACAAGGAACTAAAATTCGATAATAAGACATTAACTTCAATGCAAAAAGGGAACCGCAATTGCGATTCCCTAAATTTTTATTTATTTGCACTGTTTATTACACTAAGTGAATTGTTAAGAGCAGACTTGCACTTGTGGGCATCAGGGTTTGATGAACGAACGGATGCTAATACAACATCAATCGTTCCATCAATATCTGTCCATGTGTTGCCATCAATTGCCCTAAGTCTAGGCTCCTGTGTATCCCATTGATGTTCCAGATCATCCGCAACTTTTTTCGCTGAGGAAAAGTCATTTGAGTTAACAGCTTTTAGTATGTCATTTTCAATTTTGATAAAATCTGAAAACTGTCCAGCTAATGTCGTTTGCGATGCATTAGATTGTGATGCAATTTGGTTACTGCGCCAAATATAACTACCTACTCCAAAAACTAAGAAAATACACAATACCACAATGGTTTGTACCATAACATTTTTCTTGTTTCCGTTTGTCATTACTGTTTCATTTTTTGCTGTTATATCAATTTTTGAAACAGCAAGAAAGATGATGATGGCTAATATAGCTACAAGAAAAATGACACTTGTAACAGTTGTCCCTAAACCTAACCCTCCATTAGCTTTGGGTTGAGATAAGTAATCTCCGATTGATGCACCAAGCGGACGAGTCAAAATATACGCAATCCAAAATGCTAATATTCCATCCAATTTCATTTTCCATGCCAAGAATATACAAGCAATGATGACAATGACTGTTAATCCTGTTTTAAGATAGCCAAAACCTAATTGTTCAGAATATAAATCGCCAACTGCTGTTCCAAGTGCAAAGGTGAAAAGAATGGTAAGCCAATAGAAAACTTCTCTTTTTCTTGTATAGATCGAGTGGATTGACAATGTTTTTTCACTAAGATACCAAAATAGAAAAGTGAATCCAAGAAGTACTGAGAAAATTATTATACTAACCTCAAGGCGTATTCCCATATTATCGGTCATGTTATCTGTTACCAATGTACCAAATACACTTATAAGTACAACTGTTAACCAATAAATGCCTGGAACATATTTATTTACTCTAAACTGAAGGTACAAAACAATAAAAAAGGCGAATCCCATTATAATGGTCGTATTCATTAACCCAAATCCAAGATTCAAATTCAAAAAATCAGCAAACGTTTCCCCTACAGTTGTACATAAAACCTTGATGATCCAGAAGAAAATAGTAACTTCCGGTACCTTATTTAACAATTGCCAACTTGAAGGTTGGGCTATTTCAGTTTGTTCAGAATAGGATAAGTTTCCTTTCAAAGAATTCATCTCCTTTTTGTAAGTAGTCATTGTTACTAAGCAATTTCCATCTCTATTTTCATTTGAGATGAAGCCAGTCCCTGCTTTATTCGAAATTTGGGGACTATTTATTATGAATTGATTAAAATATACTTAATTGTTAATTAAGTATAGGCTGCTAAGCAACCGATGTTTTAAATGAAAGCATATTCCTTTTTTCACCTCCCAAAATGATTTTAAAATCTCAAAAACTTTGAATGCTTTAATAATTCCCTTCAAATAGTTTCATTCATGAAATCTAAAAATTTTTATGCATTCTAAAATAAGGCATCCTTAGTTTATAAAACAAAACTGTACATTTCCTATATAAAAACTTAAAAATTCCTTAATTGGCACCATTACTTTTAAAATAATGATAAATTGTAGATAAAGTTAAGGTGCTTCCTTCTTTTTTGAATAAATATTGTTAATAATTTTGGAGGCTTTTATGTCATATTTAATTACTTTATTTGAACAACATAGCTACTTGATTTTATTTATAGGGATCTTTTTAGAGCTCATGGCTCTTCCTATATCTGGGGAATTTTTAATGAGCTATGCAGGATTCTTTGTTTATCAAGGGGAAATGAATTATTTTTTGGCCATTCTCACAGTCTTTTTATCTGCTGGTGCAGGAATTACGTTAACTTATTGGATAGGGAAGGCAGGAGGCTATAAACTAATCGAGAAGTATGGTAAATATGTACACCTTGGACCTTAAAGATATAAAAAAACAGCTGCTTGGTTTGAACGATCAGGCAGTAAATTATTAGTTTTTGCTTATTTTATCCCTGGGGTAAGGCATTTTACTGGCTATGTTTCAGGTGTTTCAAAAATTCCTTTCCGAAAATTCATCATACCGGCATATACAGGTGCTTTTTTATGGGGAATTTGTTTTATTACCCTTGGAAAAGTATTAGGTCCAAAATGGGATACTTTCCATCAAGCAGCAGGTAAATATTTAATTATTTTTCTTATTGTTTTGGCTGTTTTTTTAGGAAGTTTCCTCATATTTAGGTTTTTTAAAATTCAAATTAAAAAATTTTTTATTCGTTCGATAACATGGTTAACAAACCGATTACGAACAATAAGAGCGACAGAAATTTTTCTTATATTCCTAGCGTCAGCTCTAATTGGTTTGGTGATCCTAATGTTTGGAATAGTACAAGATTATTTTGAAAATGATGTTGCCGAGTTTAATCAAATCGCAGAATATGTGGTTCATTCTAATTTTTATATAAACTGGTTGGGAGAGCTTTTGATTTTCCAACAGTCGATCACACTTAGCAGCATTATAGCTGTAACCATCCTAAGTATTTGGATTAAGAAACAGAACAGGTTACTAGAGTATCTTCTACTCATTGTTTCCATATTGGGAGGTATTCCGTTTCGTGCATTCATCTTGGAGGTTTTTTCGCTTCTCCAATCGATTGGATTTAGGGGCGAATTTCATTCATCCAATTTTCCTGATTTAAAGGCCACTTTGACAATTATCATTTATGGAACATGTATATTTTTACTTGTACGTCACTTGAAAAACAATTATTTGACAATTATTATTCCTTTATTGGGTTTACTCTTATTAATGGGGCTCGCGTTTGGGAATATTGTATCGACCAATGTTCTTCCCAGTGACATTGTAGGTGGTTATATTTGTGGTGGAGTTTGGATATTTTTTAACTTCCTGTTGTTTGAACTGTTTCGACTTGTGCTCGGAAAAAATGAAATATAGAGAAATACTTTTATAGGTGGAGAGAGGATGAGTATGAAGTGAAAGCACATGTTCTTTTAATTGAGGATGAAACGCAGATAGCTCGTGTCGTAAAAATGGAGCTGGAATATGAAGGTTATCAGGTCACAGTAGAACATGACGGTAGAGCAGGTTTTGAAGCAGCCTTACAAACAAACTTTGATTTAATTTTATTAGATGTGATGCTGCCTGGGCTAAATGGAATCGAGGTATTAAGAAGGCTAAGAAAGGAAAATAGGAATGTTCCTGTTATTCTTTTAACAGCTCGAAATACAACATTAGATATAGTATCAGGTTTAGATCAAGGGGCAAATGACTATGTGCCCAAACCATTCAGAATCGAGGAATTATTGGCCAGAATTCGAGCTTGTTTACGCAATCAATCTAAAGCAATTCATGAGAATTCCGTAATGAAGGTGAATGATTTAATAATTGATGCAGATGCAAGAGAAGTTACTAGGAATGGAAAAAACATTACGTTAACACCCAAGGAATATGACTTTTTGCTTTATTTAGTCATGAATAAAAACAAAGTGGTCACACGGGAAAATATTTTACTGAATGTTTGGGGATGGGAATATGAAGGTGAAGGCAACATACTCGATGTTACTGTAGCCCATCTCAGAAAAAAAATAGACGAAGGATTTTCCTCCCCATTATTCACGACCGTTTGGGGAGTGGGGTATACCCTAAAGGAGAAAACAAATGAGGATTACCACAAAAATTAATCTATTAACGACTGCTTGGATGCTGTGTATTTTGATACTTGTAAATATCGCTGTCTACTTTTCGTTTATTAAATTCACGACTAATATGGAAGAAGTAGAACTGTATCAAAAAGCAGAGGACATAATAAAAGTTATTGATTCACTCGATGGATCCAGCAATATTAACGAAAAATTAGGTGAATTTTTAACTCCCTATTCCTATATAAGAATTATACATCCGAATAACAACGTCATTCACGAAATAACCAATGATTCATTACTTTCAAAAACGTTGCAAGGTAAATACTCTGAAACAAAACAAGCACAAACACATTTGATTTCGGCAGAACAAGTTGAGGAACAGGTTTTAATTGTTCGTGTTCCAATTAAAAATGGTAATCAAATTACCGGGAGTTTAGAAATTGGAGAACGATTATTAGGTTTTGAAACTGATAAAGAGATACTTCGTGCCATTCTAGGCCTCTGCACCTTATTAGCTGCGATTTTTTCCTTGCTTGGTGGCAAATGGTTGTCCAGTATGATTATGAAGCCCATTTCAAGCATGATTAAAACTATGGAGGAAATTGAAATAAGTGGGGTTCCTAAGCCCATCGCCATTCAAAATCAGACAAAAGATGAACTCCATACAATGGCAAGAACGTTTAATCGAATGATTCACAGACTTCAAGAAAATATGGAAAAACAAAAACAGTTTGTGTCTGATGCGTCCCATGAATTAAAAACACCTTTAACTATCATTATGAACTATACTGATTTTTTAAGAAGGCATGGATTAGAAAATCAAGAAATTACAGATGAAGCAATCAATGCCATTACTTCGGAAGCGACCAGAATGCAAAAAATGACACAGACACTTCTAGACTTAGCTACCTTAGAGAATGAAAGTGCTCTAGAATTGAATGAGCTAAATTTGGTGTCTTTATGCCAGAGTATTTTAAATCAAATGAAACAAGTTTATGGGCGTGAAATATCGTTACATTATGATGAGGATCCAATTGTTATATTTGCGGATGAATTAAAAATTAAACAGCTTATGATTATTTTGCTAGATAATGCCATGAAATATAGTAATGATAAGATTGATGTATTTATTGAACAGGATCATCAACATGCCATTATACGTGTAAAAGATTATGGAATTGGGATACCACAGGAAGAGCTTCGTAATATTTTTGAACGATTTTACAGAGTGGATAAAGCAAGAACCAGAAAAACAGAAGGCTCTGGTTTAGGACTAAGCATTGCGAATAGAATTATGAAATTATATAAAGGTGAAATTAAAATTACAAGTAAAGAGGGAACAGGGACGACAGTAGAATTGTATTTACCATTTATTAATAAAGTATAAACAGGTCTCGTCAATACTGGCTCAATTAATTATGAGCCTGGGCATTTGTGTTTATTAGAACTTATTCCAACTACGCCGGCCAAATATGAAGTTTGCAATCAATTTTAGTTTTAATAATTAAATTTCTGTAACATAGAACTTATTATTTTGTAAGTGTTAGGGGACCATGTTGACAATCTAATATTTTTCTATTATTATTTTAAAAACGTTAAGGAATTAATATAATTTCGTATAACCCCAATAATATGGTTTGGGGGTCTCTACCAGGAACCGAAATTCCTGATTACGAAGAAAGTACAAAACTTGTATTTTCTTTGTAGTCAGGAATTTTTTTGTATTTTAATCTAAAGAAATATTTCAGGAGGTCAAAAATGAACTTTTTAGCATTGCCCAAAATTGAACTTCACTGTCATTTGGATGGAAGCCTAAGGGTTGAAACTATTATCGATATTGCACAGAAGGAAGGCATTCAGTTACCCACTTTTGATAAGGATGGACTGCAAAAGGAGCTGATTGCTCCGTTAGAATGTGAATCTCTTGATGAGTATTTAAAAAGATTTTCTCTTCCTAATTTGGTCATGCAGTCCAAGGAGAACTTAAGAAGAATTACTTTTGAGCTATTTGAAAATGCAACAAGAGAAAATGTGAAATATTTAGAAGTCAGATTTGCCCCGTTACTTCACACATTACAAGGTCTTGGTGTTGAAGAAGTTATTCAATCTGTTATAGAGGGGATGAGGGACGCTGAAAGCTGTTACGAAATAAAGGGAAATATAATCCTGTCTTGCATGAGGACGATGTCTGTAGAAAGCGCATTTGAGGTGGTTGAAAAGGGGAAAAAGTTCCTTGGAAAAGGTGTGGTGGCAATTGACCTATGTGCATCCGAAGAAGAAGGCTTTTGTGAAAAATTCGTAGATCCGATCGCATTAGCCAAAAAATATGGCTACAGAGTCACTATTCATGCCGGTGAAACGGGAATTGGTAAAAATGTTCTAGAGGCTGTTGAAATGTTGGGTGCTGAAAGAATAGGACATGGAGTATTTATTAAAGATTGTGCCGAGGCTTATAAGATTGTGAAAGAAAGACAGGTAGTGCTTGAAATGTGTCCAACAAGTAATGTCCAGACGAAAGCTGTTCATCATTATTCGGAACATCCGATTTATAAGTTTCATAAAGATGGAATAAAAGTGACATTTAATACAGATAATCGAACAGTATCAGATACTACAATGGCAAAAGAAATCCATTTAGTTAACAATGAATTTAATCTAAGCGAAGAAGATTATCGGCAAATTTATTTAAATAGTGTAGAAGCATCCTTTGCGGATCAAGAAACTAAAGAATGGTGCTTAGCACAATATTAAAGAAAATTAGGCTTAGCAACAAAAACAAAATTAGCAGATTGTGAAGAAATGTATTTAAAAATAACCAGCTTCGATATCTTTTTTTAAGCAAGTCTCTTTTGGAACGCAGATGCACCATTTTCCATACACAATGATGAGAGTTTGGCTCTTTTCCTTTTAGTTAATCTGCCCCATTCAAATAAGAGCGTGTTTTGATCAATCTTTTTCAAAACATGCTCTTTAGATTGGTTCTCATATCAAGGTTAATATCATTAATTTAATCAAACTTTATGACAAAACTACAGGGATTAGGTTTGTAAGTTCATTCTCTTTTTATAAGTTGTAATTATTCAGTAAAGGACACGCCATAAATAAAAGGTAGCGTATGATTCCCAGTTTTTCCACGGAAACGATAGTTCTAAGATTTCCTCTTTCGTAGGCTTTCGGTCCATATTACGTAATAATTTTATCGAATTAATAAGACCCACGTCATCGATTGGGAAAGCTGTCTGGAATCTGAGACAGCGCATTAGAACATAGTTGGCTGTCCAGGGACCGATTCCTCGTATTTTAATTAAGCTTTTTTCAGCATCTTTAAAGTTCATTGTCACTAATTTTTCCCTCGATAATTCTCCACTTGCCATTAATTTGGCAATCCCAATGATATATTCACTTTTTTTTACCGTCATTTTAATATCTGCTAGGTCGGTAGGTGTTAACTGTGCAATTCGTTCATACGATGGGAACACCCAATACTTTTTACCATTCCATTCGATAGAATCGCCAAATCCTTCTACAAATTGCTTCTTTAAGGAGTACGCGAAGGCTAAGTTAATTTGTTGCCCTAAAACTCCCCAACATAAAGCCTCAAATAAATCGGGAATGCCGACAACTCGCAATCCATAGAATTTCCGGGCAGGCATTTTAAGTAATGGGTCTGCTTTTACCATTTCATAAAATGGTGTTAAATCGTTATCAAGATCAAACCATTCATGAATATATTTTACAATCTCTTCCCGTTTCCACTTTTCAATAGGTCTAGAATCATTTAGGAATTGAACAACCATTTGTTTATTATTGATGACGCTTACCTGTACTAAGGACCGAATTTCCCCAATGGCTATAACTTTTGTAATAATATCGTTTTCTATTTCATACATGCATTCATTTTTTTCCCTTGTTAGATAGGCTAGGTTTGCATTCATGTCGAAATTGTCAGGTAGTGTGATTACAATATCATCATTGACTTCATACCATGTCACTTTTTCATTCTCCTCATCTTATTACGATTTTCTATTGCAATTTTACTTTATCACATAATACTCTTTACTAATTTTGTTATCTTGCTATTACATTCTAAACACCTTATTTTTTTCTACTTATGAGGTTATAGTGTTAGTTATCAAGAATGCTAAATAGGGGTGGATAAAAATGGTCCAAGATATAAAAACACGTATCGAAAACTTAAATTGGGATTCAATTCAAAATGACTTAGATGAGCAAGGATTTACAAAGCTTCCAGCGATTTTAACAAAAGAGGAATGTGAATTCTTCATAGAATTGTATTGTGAGGAAGAGTCATACAGAACGACAATCAATATGACGAGATATCGCTTTGGGAATGGAGAGTACAAATATTTTTCCTATCCATTACCTGAAATCATCCAAAGTTTAAGAGAGTCCTTTTATGTAGAGTTGGCCAAGACAGCTAATCGATGGTTGGGTTATTTAAAGAAAACAGAACAGTTTCCAGATCATCTTCAAGATTTTTTGAACACCTGTGAAGAATATGAACAAACTAGACCGACACCTTTACTATTAAAGTATGAAAAAGGCGGGTTTAATTGTTTGCATCAAGATTTATATGGCGACATATTTTTCCCGTTTCAAGTAGTATTTGTATTAAATCAACGAGAGAAAGACTTTTGCGGTGGAGAATCTCTATTAGTGGAACAAATTCCACGTGCTCAGAGTAGGGGACATGTCATTACTTTAGAACAAGGCAGCGCGCTGATCTTTCCGACTAACCATAGACCTGTTCTAGGTAAAAGAGGATATTACAAAAATACGGTTCGTCACGGAGTAAGCACGGTTACTTCTGGAGAACGATTCGGTCTTGGAATCATTTTTCACGATTCTAAATAAAGTGAAACTTTGATCAGTGGGGGTTTTCTTCATCCCCCACTGATCATTAGTTAAACCAATCGGGCCTTTACGGGCTGTTCATCTCCCACCTAAACTTCTCCGATTTTTCTAAGTTTTGAGGTGGGAGTCTTACAGCCCGTTAATGCGGGATGAAAATTAAACTTCAATATCTTGCTATTCCATTCCCAGAACTATACATTCTGAATTTAAAGGGAGTATATTGTTAGAAGAGGTGAGATAAATGCCGGATAGTATCAATAACGGACATAAAGAGAGCCATGATCATAGAATTTCGGATGATGTAGAAATGATAACAGATGAAAAGTGGCAAGCAATATTAAATAATGATGCAGCGTACAATCATCAATTTTTCTACGCTGTAAAGTCAACAGGGATATTCTGTAAACCATCCTGTAAATCTCGCGTTCCGAAAAAAGAAAATGTATGCATTTTTCCAAACGCAGAACAAGCTATTCGCGCAAATTTTCGCCCTTGTAAACGGTGCAAGCCCACTAATGAAAATCTGCCTGATAGCGAGTGGGTTGATGTAATTACTGAATACATTGATAAAAATTTCACAGAAAAATTAACGCTAGAATCGTTAGCAACTATTTGTCACGGGAGTCCGTATCATATGCATCGAACTTTTAAAAAGATAAAAGGTATTACGCCGATAGAGTATATACAACAAGTTAGAGTACACGCGGCTAAAAAGTATTTGATTCAGACAAATAAAGCGATTGGAGATATCGCCATATGTGTGGGGATGGCTAACGCGCCTTATTTTATTACTTTATTTAAAAAGAAAACTGGACAGACACCAGCACAATTTCGGCAAATGAGTAAAACGGAGGAAAAGTACAATGGAAACAAAGAATAAACCAACTCTTTATTGGTCTTTACTAACGTTTAAGGATTGGCATTTTTATATTGCTTCAACTTCTAAAGGGCTTGTGTTTGTAGGTTCACAGAACAAACCATTCGCGGAATTGTTCGAATGGGCTAAGAAACGCTTTCCAGGAAGTCCTCTTGTTGAAGATGATGAAAAGCTTGAACCCTATGTCGTTGAAATCATTCAGTATCTAGAAGGAAAGCGAAAAACCTTTACTGTTCCATTTGAGTACGTAGGTACGCAATTTCAGCTAGCAGTCTGGCACGCACTTTGTGAAATTCCTTATGGACAGACGAAATCCTATTCCGACATTGCAAATGCTATAAATAAACCAGCAGCTGTTCGTGCTGTAGGCGCAGCGATTGGGGCTAATCCGGTATTAATTACTGTACCGTGCCATCGTGTAATAGGAAAGAGTGGCTCATTAACTGGCTATCGGGGTGGATTAGAAATGAAGACACTACTCCTGGATCTAGAAAAGCTAGCTTCATCTAGCAATGAGTAATTATTGCCGCACAATAATGGAGGTACCGTCATGAAAAATGAATTATTCTATAAAAATCCGAAAACCATTCTGAATAAAGGGACTGGCTTTCTTTCTGGCTATACTCATTCACTAAATCCTTATACAGGCTGTTCATTTGGGTGTTCCTATTGTTATGTACGCGAAATGCCTGTATCTCTTTTTCGAGAAGGGGAATGGGGAAATTGGGTCGATGTGAAAAACGGAGCTGCGAATTTATTAAAAAAGGAGCTTCATCGCGCCAAAGCCAAAGGGGATGTAACGATTTTTATGTCATCAAGTACAGATCCATATCAACCAATAGAGCATAAGGAAAAAGTGACACGATCTTTACTAGAAGTTATGGTAGAAGATCCCCCTGACTTCCTATTAGTACAGACTAGAAGCCCACTTGTAAGCCGAGATATTGATTTACTACAACATTTTAAAGATAAAGTGCGAGTAAGTATGACTATTGAGACAGATTCGGATACGATACGTAAACATTTTACACCAAAGGCACCCCCAATCCAGGCGCGCTTTATGACATTGGAAAAATTAGCAGCTGCGGGAATACCGACCCAAGTTGCTATAGCCCCCATCTTACCGAGTGGGGAATATTTTCCTGAGAAATTGAAGCCATTCGTCGATCGGATATGTATGGATGACTACTTCATGGGCGATGGCAGTGGTGGAAAACGCACAAGAAAACTTGGTATTGAGAAAAAATATGCCCAACTTGGTTTAGAAGAATGGTATGGACCACATGTAATTAATAAAGTATATAACCAATTTATTGAAATCTTTCCGGAAAATCAAGTTTATGTAAGCCAGGCTGGGTTTGAGCCGTAAAAAAATAGGCAGTAATTTATTGCAAATACAATAAAAATAACTTAAATTTAATAGAGAGTTAACTATAAAGGAGTGTAATCAATGACAGTAAAATTAGCTAAGTGTAGTATAGGAGATTTAATAAAACTACAAGAAGTCAGTATCGAAACATTCAATGACACATTTAAAGATCAGAACTCACCTGAAAATATGAAAACTTATTTGGAGAAAGCATTTAATACTATACAGCTGGAGAAAGAATTGTCCAATCTAAATTCGGAATTCTATTTCATCTATTACGACGAAGAAACCGCTGGCTATTTAAAGATAAATGTCAATGAGGCTCAATCAGAACAAATAGGGGATGAATCACTAGAAATTGAAAGAATTTACATTAGAAATAAATATCAAGGAAAAGGACTTGGAAAACATTTAATCAACAAAGCGATGGAAATAGCTGTAGCACAAAACAAAAAAAGCATCTGGTTAGGTGTTTGGGAAAAGAATGATAATGCATTAGGTTTTTACAAGAAAATAGGTTTTATCCAAACTGGGGCTCACTCTTTTTATATGGGTGATGAAGAACAAATTGATATCATCATGACAAAAACACTTCTATAAAATATTTATGGCAGAAACGTTGCTATAACAACATTTCCGCCTTCTTTTTTAATCACTTTCTATTTTTCTTCATGGCTTCTGCCACTGCAGAAGCATTAGGATCCTCTTCTTTATAAAGCTTACTTATAATATTTGCGTAATCAGTAGCATTACGATTTTGACTTAATTTATAGGCAGCTTGAACTTCTTTTATTTTAATTCTAAATCCTTTTATTCCTTTTATCTCTTGTTGTAACATTTCAGGAGAAAGATTATCCCACAATACAGGGTTTTCACGAAATCCCTCATATTTTTCAAGTAAATTAGTCAAATCCTGTTCTAACTCATTTCCTTCCATGAGACTTGCTTTTCCATAAACATGAACGGATTGATAATTCCAGGTCGGCACATTTTCTTTTTCATACCAAGAAGACGAAATATACGCATGTGGACCATTAAATATAACTAATATTTCATCTATGTCCTCAAAAGTTCTCCATAGAGGATTTCCATATGCAAAGTGACCTGTGAGGAAATATTCATCCTTAATTTTATTCAATAATAATGGTACATGGGAGGCTATTGGTTTTCCTTTTCTTATGGAAACAATTGTTGCAAAGGAATTGTCTTTAATAAATTCTTTGATTTCTTCTACATCAGTTATTTTGTAGTACTTAGGAATATACATGTTAAATCTCTCCTTATATAATAGAAATCATTGTGGTTTTTTAAAAAGAATTATTATCGGACATGTGTTTACATTTTCTCTGCCACAATGTAGATTTTATTATA
This sequence comes from Lysinibacillus sp. NPDC056232, assembly GCF_042267565.1. Taxonomy (NCBI): domain Bacteria; kingdom Bacillati; phylum Bacillota; class Bacilli; order Caryophanales; family Bacillaceae; genus Lysinibacillus; species Lysinibacillus sp. NPDC056232. Next base: position 84,607 of record NZ_JBHJTF010000002.1, read on the forward strand.
ATAACCCTCTGGTATTGTTAAAAGTGCCAAGAATGTTATTTGCCAATAATATATGCTTGAAATTACACCAATATGAAGAACCACTATATTTTCAATTTATATAAATTCATAAAAGTTGAACTAAAACCAAATTGCATCTCAACGAAGCTTAGCTAAACATTTAAACATTAGTCGCAACACAGTTGACGCTGCATATCAACAGCTTCTTGTAGAAGGGGATGTGGTAAGTAGAGAAAGAGAGGGGCTATTTGTTGTAGAACTTGAAAAGGATTACTTAGCGGGTATTGGTTTCCCAGCATATCTAAACTCACCATCATAATCGTCCTCTAGCTCATGCCCAGATCAGAGAAGATTCTGACTAACTTTAAGGTGTCGAAAAAATAATGATTTAAATTATGATAGCAATAGCGCCCCCTGAACAAAACAGGTGGGTGCTATTTGACGCTTACCTTTATTCTTTCTTTGCTATAATATTATGCTGCGGATGAATCCTCATCATTTGGTATAATAAAGAATAGATTTTTTGGAACGGAGCGATTGATATGAATGGAGCGCAAAAAGCGTTTTTTGAGGAAAAGGAGCGTTCACTTGGTGTTCGTCTAAATGATGTGCAGACGCAGGCGGTGTTGCAAACGAATGGCCCGCTGTTACTATTGGCATCTCCAGGTTCAGGAAAAACGACGACGATTATTATGCGTATTGGCTATATGATTGAGGCGCTTGGTGTGAATCCTTCTCGCATAAAGGCTGTCACGTTTAGTAAGGCATCGGCCGGTGATATGAAGTCACGTTTTGCAAAGTTTTTCCCGCATTTGCCACCGGTTGATTTTTCGACGATTCATAGTTTAGCATTTCAAGTTGTGCGGCAGACACTTGAACGTCAGGGCATTTCGTACGGCATCATTGAAGAATCGGACAAGCCTGGTGTTGTTTCAAAAAAACGAGTGCTTCGCGAGATTTTTGAACAATTAAATGGCTCAAAAATTACCGAAGACCAGTTAGACGAGCTACTGACGTACATAACGTTTATCAAAAATAAAATGCTGCCAGAACAGGAATGGGCAATTGCAGAAGTAAAGGTGCCAAGAAAAGTCGAGATTTTACAGCGTTATGAGGAATATAAACGCACAGGTAGTGACCGTTTGTTAATTGATTTTGACGATATGCTATTAATGGCGAATGATATTTTCACGAAAAATCGAGAGGTGTTGGCGCAATACCAACGCCGCTACGATTATTATTTAACGGATGAAAGTCAGGATACATCGCCCGTTCAACATGCGATCATCGCGAAGCTCGTCGCAGTCCATCAAAATTTATGCGTCGTTGCAGATGAGGATCAGGCCATTTATAGCTGGCGTGGTGCAGAGCCAGATTATTTGTTGAATTTCCGAAAGATATATCCGGAGGCGCATGTTTTACTTATGACGCAAAACTATCGTTCATCTGCAACGATTGTAGAGCCAGCCAATATATTCATTCAGCGAAATAAAAAGCGTTATAACAAGCAAATGTTTACGGAAAATCCTGCAGCAGAGCCAATCTCGTTTAAAATCTTAGAGAATTACAATTTACAGGCCAAATATTTAGTGGACCGATTGAAGAATCTGGCTAAGCGTGGCTCCACGGCTATTTTATATCGAAATAATACGTCAGCCATTCCGCTTATGGACGCGTTTGACAGAGCAGGTTTGCCTTTCTATATGAAAGATTCCACGATTCGCTTTTTCACGCATTGGGTAGTGGAGGATATTATGAACTTCATGCGTCTAGCGTACAATACAAAAAATACCACGGTATTTGAAAAAGTTTACAGAAAAATGAATGCTTATATTACACCAACGCAATTGAAGGCGCTACAGAAAGTGCAGGAGGATAGCTGTGTATTCACACAGTTGTTAGAGCATGTGGAGTTAAAGGATTATCAGCCTGAATATATTAAGCGGATTCGCAAAACGTATGATAGCATTCAATTTGATAAAACGACGCCAACAGCCATGCTAGAGCATATCCGTTATGACTTTGGTTATGAGCGTACCTTAAAGAAAATGAGTGAGAACCTCGGATTTAATTATGAAAATTTACTAGATATTGTGGATGTACTTGGTTTAATTGCTCGTCATACGCCGACGATGACCGAATTTGCAGGTCGTTTGAAGCAGCTTGAAAATTTAGCACGTTCGTCCAATATAAAAAATGAATTGAATGCAATTACACTGACAACATTGCACAGTTCGAAAGGCTTGGAATTTGACCATGTGTATTTGATTGACTTGATTGAGGGGATTTTACCTAGTGAGGCAGAAGAAGAAATCGAAGAAGAAACGCGACTCTTTTATGTCGGTATCACGCGCGCGATTCGCCATTTGGAATTAATTTCGTATAGTAAGCGCTTTAAAACAAGTGTGGTGCCATCGATTTTCATGAAGGCGTTAAAACAAATCGTCTCACCGCAGGAATTGCCAAAGAAAGCGCCGAAAAGTCTAAAGAAAGCACCGAAGCAATACCGTAATGAGCGGACGATTACAACCGAGTCAGCGTTAATCGTTGGCTCAAAAGTAAAGCATGTGATTTTGGGAGAAGGGGAAATATTAGCCGTTACGAGTAGCACGATTGAATTGTCATTTGCTACGGGGATTAAGAATTTTTTGACGGATGCATGTTTACAGCAAGGCTATTTAGAAACGATTGAAGAAAGAACGGTTGAATACCGTTAACGTCTTACTCTCTACTTATATTATAACCCCATCTGATAATTATTTATAGACTACTTTTTCACCCATTCCTTACCTTATACTGTTATACGCAAGTTAAAAAAAGTATAAGGGGTGCGTTTATATGAATGACAAAAATAATATCTTAGATCTCGGTCCGTTCTTTCATGGTACTAAAGCAGAACTGAAAATCGGAGACCTACTTGAACCTTATTATCCCACTTGAAGATATTTCTGCACATCATATCTGAAAGTGAAATAGCTTATAATATTCGGACTTTGGGTCATAAACTTCGTATTTGGCTGGTGTTGAAAAATGAACAAGAAAGTGTTGTAAAATAATGTAGAAACTGAAGACTTAGGAGATGATGGAGGATGCAAATGAGATTATTACAGAAATCAAAAGATATGGCAGAAGTCTATTTGCAAAACCCGAAAATTGAAGCTATAATCCTGGCAGGATCGGTTTCAAGAAACTTACAGGATGAAAATTCGGACATAGAATTGCACATTTTGTGGTCAACACCACCAGAAGAGGAAGACCGAAAGACCCCCATTAAAAAGGTTGATGGAAACATTTTGGCGTATCATCCTTATGAAGAGGAAGAGTGGTCTGAATCCTATCTAACTGGAGATGGGATTAAATTAGAAATAAGCAACTTTTTAACCATAACAGTTGAACGCTTTATCTCAGATGTGGTGGATAAGTACGAAACTGCCTATAATCAACAATGTATTGTAGCCTCAATTTATGATGGAGTAAGTTTATATGGAAAAGAAAAAATAAGAGAGTTAAAAAATAGAGTTGTAGAATATCCCTTAGAACTTTCTAAATATATGATTTCCGAAAATCTTTGGTTAGGAAACCGATGGAATAACCGAAAAGCTTTATTAAAACGAAAAGATTGGCTTATGCTTTATGATGTAATTTGTGAAGTACAAAAGAAGTTGCTTGGTGTTTTGTTCGGTATGAATAAAATGTATGTACATCATCCTGCATTTAAGTGGATGGAATATAGTATTGAACAAATGAGAATCAAACCTAAAAATCTCTATGATCGAATGACCAATATTTTGTTAAGAAATCCAGAACACGGTCTATATGAATTGGAAGTATTAATTGAAGAGGTACTAATTCTTGTTGAAAAATACTTCCCAGAATTGAATATAAGTGAACAAAAGAAGCAAATTGGATTTCTGAAGTAAAGGGGCAGTACAACTAGAGGGACACTTGAGATAGAGTGACCAAAAGTCAGAGGGTATAAAAGATAAACATTTAATAAGTTATATAGCAGTAGCGAAAGAATTAGAAATTAATCATTCAATGGTAAGACGTTGGGTTTCAGGCAAGAGACTACTAAAGTGCCACAGCAGAAGAATTTTATTACTCTTTGTAATACGGTTACTAAACAACAACACTTGGAAATGTTTAGGATAAACAATGGCTTTAAGGGTTTACCTCGTGAATGCAGCAAAAGCAGGAGCAAATAAAATTGAAACAGCTAAACTTGCATAGGTCATTAATGTTATAGCGCGTAACACTAATGCCCAGTTCTCAATTGTACATATATGCAATGTATCACATTGAGACTCCCACCCCTAAAGGGACAAGCTGACTAATGTCAGTGGGATTCCTGAGTAACTAAGCGTTCGCAGTCCATTTCTGTTTTGAACAGCTCTCAAGATTGGGGTAGTATCCCATTACCCCTCCCTATCCAGTGCATATAGCAGATAAGGCTACGCTACTGTTACCATAGCGTATAGTTGGTTTCGTTCGATGTGTTTTAGCGTCTTTTTCATGACGACACATATTGTTTTACCGATAGCATGAATTAGGCTATCGAACCTTATACAATATCCAATTTTCAATGAACGAGCGTGTTTTATAGACTTTTACTTGTCTATAGATGAAGTATAACACCCTTTCAGACAATTAAGGTAGCAAATGTTACCTCTTAGTCTGACCTCACTTTCATCTAAAGACGGGCTACACCCTGCATGGGCTTTCTCGTTCGGAGAATCTGTAAAAGGTCAATTTTTTTAGAAAAATGGGTGGAAATCTATTGCATTTATTATTCAGCAAGCATAATATAAGTGTATAGTTATATATTAATTTAGTCACCTGTATTTATCCGGTGATTTTATTTTAAACCATATATAAGCAAATGATTATACAAGGAGAGCAGATATGGAAAACACACTAATTGAAAAACAACTAAAGGCAGCAGCTGACTTGAATCGCATTAAACTACTTGCATGCATGAAAAATGGGGAGGTCTGTGTATGTGATTTTGTGGATGTTCTAGGAATATCACAACCTGCAGTTAGTCAGCATCTTCGAAAATTAAAGGAGGCAGGTATTATTACTGAGCGAAAAGTAGGAACTTGGAAACATTATCGTTTAGTTGAGGAGCAAACGCCGTTGATGAAGGGCATTTTAGAACAAATCCAGCCTGTAACTGGATGCGATTGTGGCACAGACTGTTGCCATATAGGAGGAGATGTAAATGAGTAATGAATCCTTAACGAAACAGCTTTCTTTTCTAGATCGCTACCTTACGTTATGGATTTTTGTAGCGATGGGGCTAGGTGTTTTATTAAGTATTACAATGCCTAATATTGGCGAAGCATTAGAATCCATGTCTATTGGGACCACATCTATACCGATTGCTTTAGGGTTAATTGTCATGATGTATCCACCTTTGGCAAAAGTGAAATACGAGGAAATGTGGCGTGTATTTAAGGATTGGAAGGTTCTCTTACTGTCACTATTCCAAAACTGGCTGTTGGGTCCGTTTTTAATGTTCTTTTTAGCGATCATCTTCTTAAGAGATTATCCAGAATATATGGCAGGGCTCATTATGATTGGTTTAGCTCGATGTATTGCAATGGTAATCGTGTGGAATGATTTAGCGCGTGGAGATCGTGAATATGTTGCTGGTCTAGTTGCATTTAACTCCATTTTTCAAATCTTAACGTATTCGATTTTTGCCTACTTTTTCTTAAATGTACTACCTGGTTGGTTTGGTTTAGAGAATTTCAATGTGTCCATTTCAATGTGGGAAATTACGAAAAGCGTACTTATTTACTTAGGGATACCATTTGCTGCCGGAATTCTAACACGATGGATCGGCATCAAAACAAAAGGGAAGCAGTGGTATGAAGAAAAATTCTTACCTAAGATTTCTCCACTTACTTTAATTGCACTGCTTTTCACCATTGTGATGATGTTTGCATTAAAGGGTGAAAAATTAGTCGAATTACCACTCGATGTTGTACGAATCGCTATCCCATTATTTATTTACTTTGTTGTGATGTTTGCTGTTTCATTCTTCTCTTCACGTAAAGCAGGGGCGTCCTATCCTGTCACAGCCGCCCTGTCGTTTACAGCGGCTAGTAATAACTTTGAATTAGCAATTGCTGTAGCTGTAGGTGTTTTTGGACTTCATAGTGGAGTAGCTTTTGCCGCTGTCATTGGTCCACTTGTTGAAGTACCTGTACTCATTGGACTTGTATGGGTTGCTCTACGATGGCAAAAGAAATATTTTAAAACTATTAAATTATAAGAATTATAAGGAGTAATGTGGGATGTATTAGATGAACATTATGAAAAGGGTACGCCAATAACTATGTTTGTAGAAAGGAAACTTTAAGATGTTAGAAAATGGCGTTATTTAGTTTTTAATCGCCACTCGAAAAACAACAATCAAGTTAAACAGAACCTACTTTTTAAATAAGGCTATTCGTAATTAATAGTGGAATGTAACTTATAAAAACTATATTCCACTATATATTTGAAACAAAATGTGCAGTAAAAAAGCCAATTAGAACATTCTAATCAGCTTCTGTTTTTTAGTTTTTTTCCTGTTTCAATACCCGCACCGAAAACTGCCGATACCATACAAATGAAATATAGAATTTGTTGGAATCTATCTGCTGTCCAATATCCCAAAAAATTCATAAATACAAGGATGACAAACAAAATTGAAGAAACAATGAGTGAATAAAAGCTAAAACTATGAGACATTTTAACCCCCTAATTTATGTTAATGAAATTACATTTTCAGGTTAACATAAATTAGGTGTTAAAACCATATTACTACTGAATACTTTGAGGGAATTGTTTAGCAGAGGAAAATAATATAGGGTATTCCACTACTTATTATGAATACCTTATATTATTTGTCCTTATTTTTAGTATATATAACACAGAAACGTGCGTGATGTTATTGGCAAACGTATTGAACAATTTGTAGCAGAGGAGTCGAAATAAAATGAAAAAAATTCATATTTATGAGCAAGCAATGTGCTGTTCTACAGGATTATGTGGACCATCTATTGACCCAGAGTTATTACGTATGTCATTTGTAATGAATAATTTAAAGAAAACAGATATAGAAGCTGAACGATTTAATTTAACAAATGAACCAAATGCCTTTGTAGAAAATGAAGCCATCAATCAGCTTCTAATGTCAGAAGGAATGGATGCACTGCCTGCAACGTTTGTAGATGGAGAACTACTTTGTAAAGGGAAATACCCTACAAATGAACAATTTTCACAGTGGTCAGGACTTTCAGAAGAAGAACTAGTACAAAAACCAAAAGTACGCATATCACTAAAAGGAGATGCGTAAAAATGGAACGCTTTACAAGAAGTCAATTCCCGGATACTCCTTTCCTCTTTTTCACAGGGAAAGGGGGCGTTGGAAAAACGTCTGTAGCTTGTAGTTTATCAATAGCCATTGCAGATGAGGGAAAAAAGGTGCTGCTAATTAGTACGGACCCAGCATCCAACTTACAAGATATTTTCGGTCAAACACTTTCTAATACCCCAACAAAAATTGAAGGTATAGACAATTTATTTGCATTAAATTTAGATCCTGAACAGGCAGCACAACATTATAAAGAGCAAATGGTTGGCCCGTACCGAGGAAAACTGCCTGATGTTGTAATACAAAACATGGAGGAACAACTTTCAGGTGCATGTACAGTTGAAATTGCTGCATTTAATGAATTTGCAACACTATTGACAAATAGTTCAATGATTGAAAGCTTCGACACAATCGTGTTTGATACAGCTCCAACAGGGCATACATTACGTCTATTACAACTACCTTCTGCATGGTCTACATTTTTAGATGATAACACTACTGGTACTTCGTGTTTAGGTCCATTAAAAGGACTAGAGCCTCAACGTGAAATCTATAAAGAGGCTGTTGAACGTTTAAAAAGTGCCGATCAAACGACACTAATGCTTGTGACACGTCCTGATGTAAATCCTTTAAAAGAGGCAGCACGTGCATCTCATGAACTGTTCGAAATCGGCATTCAAAACCAGATCTTACTAGTTAATGGCTATATGAAAGATCTTAATTCAAATGATGAAATGGAGAAAGCATTCATTGCACGCCAAACTGAAGCATTAGAGATGATTCCTAAAGAGTTAAAACAATTTGAACAATACTACTTACCGTTTGTACCTTACTCATTATCAAATATGGAGCGTATGCAAGCATGGATGACAGATCAGGTTATCACACATGAAAATGAACCAGAAAAAGGTATTACAATTCCAGAAGTAGAGGAAATGATTACTCATTATTTAGAACGAAAACCGAAGCTTATTTTCACGATGGGTAAAGGTGGTGTTGGTAAAACTACAGTTGCTTCGTATATTGCCCTACGATTAGCAGAAGAGGGCGTGCATGTGCATTTAACTACAACAGATCCAGCCGCTCATCTAAATTGGACATTCGGAGATGACAAAGTTAAAAATGTAACGGTTAGTCGTATTGATCCGAAAGTAGAAGTTTCAAACTATGAGGCAGAAGTGCTTGCAAAGGCCAGTGAAACGATGAATGAAGAAGGTTTAGCATTTGTCAAAGAAGACTTGGCTTCTCCTTGTACAGAAGAAATCGCAGTATTCCGAGCGTTTGCCAATGTTGTAGAAAATCATCAAGATGAAGTCATTATTATTGATACAGCTCCGACGGGTCATACGTTGTTGTTATTAGATGCGACAGAAGCTTATCATCGTGAAATAAGCCGTTCGCAAGGTGACATCCCTCCAGCTGTTTCAAACCTGTTACCACGATTACGTGATGCAAGTTATACAAGTGTAGCAATCGTAACACTGCCTGAAGCAACACCTGTTTTTGAAGCAACACGTTTACAGGAAGATTTACAGCGAGCTGGTTTATCTGTTGGTTGGTGGGTTGTCAATCAGACATTTTCATCTATCAAAACAACAAGTCCAACATTAATACAAAAACAACAGGCCGAAACAAAATGGTTAGAAGAAATCAAATCCATCAGCAACAATCAATTCGTGGCAATCCCATGGGTAAAAACACCACCAGTAGGAACAAAAGGTTTACATGAACTTAAAGGAGAGAACATCAAATGAAAATGAGTCCAGAAGGTAAAAATTATTTAGAGCAAGTATTAGCTGATTCTGAGGTGAAAACACTGCGTTTCTTCGGCATCCCAGGATGCTGTGGTGTTAATTTAGGTGTGGGCTTAGAAGCACCAACAAATGAAGATGCTGTAGAGACAATTGAAGGGATCGAAGTTGCCATTCATCCTGATATTGCCCCTCAATTAACAGAAGTCACAATTCATGCAGAAGAAGAAAATGGTGAACTAGGTTTAGTGTTAGTAGGATATTCACCAAAATCTTGCTAAGGTGGGGTTTTAAATGAAAAGAGAAGATGATATTCGTGCAAATGTACGTGAAAATTATGCGAAAGTAGCCTTAAAATTAAACAGCACACAAGGATGCTGTACACCGGCTTCTAGCTGTTGTAATCCGGATGACAATCAAAATATTTCCATTGAAGAAATTTCGCAAAAAATGGGCTATACAAAAGAAGAGCTAGCTTCTATTCCTGACGGAGCTAATATGGGGCTTAGCTGTGGCAATCCACAAGCTATCGCGGATTTGAAGCATGGAGAAACTGTTGTCGATTTAGGTTCTGGCGGAGGTTTCGATTGCTTCCTAGCTGCACCAAAGGTAGGGAAAGAAGGTCAGGTAATTGGTATTGATATGACACCTGAAATGATTTCTAAGTCACGTCGGAACGCAGAAAAACCGGGTTTTGAAAATGTAGAATTTCGTTTAGGTGAAATTGAACATATGCCTGTTGCGGATCATACAGCTGATATTATCATTTCAAATTGTGTGATCAATCTATCACCAAACAAACAACAAGTATTTAAAGAAGCCTACCGTATTTTAAAAACAGGTGGTCGTTTAGCGATTTCAGATGTTGTGTTAACAGCAGCCTTACCAGAAAGTTATTTAACAGATATGAATTTATATTCCGGATGTATCTCTGGTGCTATTTCAATTGAAGAATATGAAGAACTGCTAAAGGATGCAGGCTTTACAAATATCTCAATTGAACCAAAAGATGATTCAAAAGAATTTATCCGTGAATGGGAACCTAATTATGATTTAGAAAGTTATATTGTCTCAGCTATTATTCAGGCCGTTAAATAGAAGGGTGAACAATGGTGACCGTTAATCATGCTAGTGTGTTAACAAAAGAATATTTCATTTCATATTTGACTCTAATTATGAAAAGTAGAGAATATACATTACCTCAGGCTGAATTATTTGCTTATGATTTCTTCTTTAAAGGAGATAAAGAACGCTATGGCGATTCAACATGGTTCCAATTCGAAAAAGCTACAAAAGAAATAGAGAAAAAATTGTGTGAAAATGAAGGTTGATAGTTGCATCATATTAAATTACGTCTAGCTTAATGCTAGACGTAAAAAATACACTATATATAAGAAAATGCTTATGTTCCAAAATTTTATAGAGAAGAAGGAATTAATTTATGAAAACACTTAACGTAATTAAACAAAATGGTTCTTGCTGTACTACTGCTAAAAACAATGAGGTACAAGAGACTTTTAGTGATATAAATAAGGAACTACCTACTGTAATAATTGGTGGTGGTCCAATTGGGTTAGCTGCAGCTGCTCATTTAGTGGAACAAAATCAGTCCTTTATTTTACTAGAGGCTGGGAGTGAAATAGCTCATAATATTCGTACTTGGGGTCATGTTACACTATTTTCTCCGTGGCGATATAACATCAATAAAGCTGCGAAAGCTTTACTTGGGGAAACTGATTTCGCAACGTATGGAATTAGAGCTACCAGAAACAGGCGTATGCAGTAGTAATCTTAATAAATCAAATACATGTTGTTAATTATTCGACTGTTAGCTTTTGCTAACAGTCCTTTTCAAAATAGTAAGGGGAAAATTGTATGATCACATTACTTATTCGTAAAATGGAACAAAAAGATTTAAAAGAGGTATTAAAGATCTATCCAGAAGGAATCGATACTGGTATGGCTACCTTTCAAACGGAAGTTCCAAGTGAACGAGTATGGGATGAAGGACATCATGCTGCTTTGCGCTTTGTAGCAGAAGAACACAATAGAGTGGTTGGTTGGATTGCCATTTCACCTGTCTCTACACGCGCTGTGTATTCTGGAGTTGGTGAAGTAAGTATTCATTTATCGAATAATAGTAAAGGAAAAGGCATTGCCTCTAAGTTGTTTAAATCACTAATTGAAGATAGTGAAAAACAAGATTTTTGGACACTTCAATCATCTATTTTTGCAATCAATGCTTCAAGTATTCAATTACATAAAAAGATGGGTTTTAGAATAGTTGGTATGAAAGAACAAATTGCTCAGTTACATGGGAAATGGCATGATACCGACGAACAAGTGCCTTAGTAATATCATTTGGTCAAATAATTGATTATGTGACGACTATAGTAAGGCAAAAGCTGTTCAGATCATATTCGTAGTCAACAAGTGTATTTCAGAAGAAACTCATCGATAATAGCATTGATTAACATAAATAACGTTTAAACGAAGATAATTATCGTTCAAAAAATCGATAAACGGTTCACGACAAATTATTGAGGAACTTGTCACAACAAATAAAAGATTGTACGTGGACATGAATCTACGGACACCCGAAAAGTCATTAAACAAAAAGAAATAGTTGTTGATGGATAAGATCAATCTCAGTTGGATAAAATATTTGTGAACTTAAAAAGTTCAGATTTCAAGGATTGGGAGGACTAAATATGTCATCTGAAATGGGAGAAACACATCGTACTGGTCGAGACATTAACGACGAAATAGTACATTTTGGTGGGCAAGCTGAGAGTATTTTTAGTTCATTGGCTGAACAAGGTCGACTTTCAATACAAAAGAAAGCAGACGAATTAGCTGCACAGTATCTTGAAAGTAATCCTAATCCAGACTATTATGATTGTGTTGAAATTGTAGCAGAGGGAGTTTTGACAGCAGGGAAAGAAATAAAGGCTAGCAGTGGTTCTTGGGGAGAATCAGTAGATGCAGCACTTGGTGCTGGTGTTGAAATTCCAGCAGCAAAAATAGCTTGTAAAAGAATAACGATGTTGTCTTAACATTAATTTTTGAAAAAGCGTAGGCGTAAAAAGCTTATGCTTTTTGATATTTATTGATTTCTTTTATCCTCTCCTCAATAGTAATTTTAGTTTACATAATATAAATACATTGGTCACAACTTTCTAATTATCGGATGTTTCCCATATTTTATCGTTCAAAAGGGGATTATTCGTTTAAATAATGCTAATTATCGTTTAATGTAGATTTGTCCAATATTCATAAAAGTTATTCATAAGTGTGAACAAACTAAGCTAGTTGATACCTTATCTTAACAAAGGATAAAAAGTTGATATGGAGTATTTCTCCTTATCAACTTTTTTAAAATAGGCTTTGTTAAATTTTAATGTTGATTTTTAAGTAAGATGTAGGAACTCCAGATATTATGGAGTTCCTACTGCAATTAATTCCAATAGTTAAAGATAATCTGTCCTATCGTTTCAGGCTTCCAGTAAGATATCTGTACCAATTCAGCACAATTTAATACGCTCTTTTCTCCTGAATTTTGTTTAATAGGAAGGTTTAATTCAACAGTATCTATTACTTGATAGAAAGGCGTAAATATCGTTGGAGTCAGACTAACGGATGGGCTCTATGGCCATAGTTCATCGACCTTCTTCGCTAGCCATACTAACCTATACCTGTTGGTTTAGAAAAAAGTTTGATTATTAATTACTCTAAACCCTTGACTTTACTGTATATAAAAAGGTGTCGTTTTGAATAAAGATTGATCAAAATGACAGCTTTCTTTTATTATTAATAACTGTTTATATTAATAATAATGATTCCTAATACAATGAAAAAGAGCCCTTAACTGTCATATAAAAACAGTTAAGGTTTTTTTATTAAAATTCTTTGATATATTGGTAATGTATGTTATATTACAAATATAACATACATTATACAGAGAGGAGGGTGGATTCCTTTGATTATTCATTTAGAGTTTGAGTCTAAAATACCAATTTATATACAGCTTATCCATCGTATTATTGCAGGTATTGCAAAGCAGGAGCTTGTTCCAGGTGAACGATTACCATCTGTTCGTTCATTAGCAGCAGATATAGGAATCAATTTACACACGGTGAACAAAGCGTATAAAGAGCTAGAACAAAAAGGATTTATTATAAATCATCGTCAAAAAGGAGTTGTGGTTAATCCAGAGGGAATTCCAAAGGCAGATGTATCTTTTCAGGAAGAAATGAAAGAAATATTACATCCCCTAATTGCAGAGGCCATTTGCCGAGATGTAAATAAAGAAGATTTTATGAAGCTTTGTGAAGAGATTTTTACTTCATATGTTCACCAGGGGGGAAGCTAACCAATGGATCATATCATTTGGATTTCAATTATTTTATTCATACCTATTTTTATTAGTTTGATTGGTATGCCGTATTGGACACGACGTACAGAGAGTTTTGGAGTTTCTATTCCGTCTGATGTCTATATGGATGAAAAACTAAAAAAAATGCGAAAACAATATGCTTCGGCTATGACAGCTTTTAGTATTGTTATACTATTTATTTTTTATTTTATCGTAGGAAAGTATTCTCCAAACGATGGAGAGACAATGGGGATTGTTTTATCGATAACTATACTTGGTTTTATGATTATTTCATTTTTAATCTATTTAGTGTTTCATAAGCAAATGAAACAACTCAAAGAAAAAGAGAAATGGAATGAACAAAGACAACAGAAGATTGTACTACAAACAAATTTTTATCAGCAAAAATTAATTCATTCTAATTATTGGTTTTTAATTGCTTTTGCTTTAGTAGCTGTCACGCTATTTATTACCTTTACGCAGTATGGAAGAATTCCTGAACGGATTCCAATGAAATATGATTTCTTTGGTGAGGTTACCAATTGGGCAGAAAAATCATATCGATCTGTCTTAATCATGCCAATAACACAAATCTATATGATTGCTTTATTCATGTTTATTAATTGGATGATTGGAAGATCAAAACAACAGCTGAATGCTCAAAATCCAGATGAATCAATAGAACAAAACATTATTTTTCGTAGAAGATGGTCGGTTTTCCTAATTGCTAGTGGAATCTTGCTTACAGTTCTTTTTAGTGTAATCCAGCTATCATTTATTTATTCGATTTTAACAACTTATATGACTGTAATTTCGTTAATGATTACAGCAATCATGATTATTGGTGTGATTGTACTTGCCATTACAACTGGGCAGGGTGGAAGTCGTGTGAAAAATGTAAGAACGACAGATGGTACAGTGATAAATCGTGATGACGATCATTATTGGAAACTTGGTCAATTTTATTTTAATCGAAAAGATCCCTCATGGTTCTTAGAAAAACGTTTTGGAGTTGGCTGGACAATGAATTTAGCAAATCCGCTTGCTTGGTTAATTTTAATCGGAATTATTGGCATAGCTGCTGGCTTACCAATATTACTAAGTAGATAGGAGAGGGGAAAATGGATGTTTTATTGCAGGGATAAATTGACCTCGACTAATATATGTTCTTTTGTAATATAACAAAAGAAACAAAGATACGTTATTCAATAACTTTCAAGCTAGGAGGTTACTTATGATAAAGCAAAAAAGTATTAAAGGATTATTAATTTATTTTTTGATTGGAATCATTGCATTATTTTTCTCGTATCTTTTTGGACTATCGACAAATTCGACTCAATTAGAGCAATTGAGTGAAATGACGGGGATATCAGGACCACCTGAAATGTTAGGCTTACTCGCCGTTATTCCAAATTTTATTATATTCATCATTACTCTTGTCATTGGATTTTTCATTGCTCATAAAGTAGGTTTAAAATCGGCTATTATTCACCCTCATGCTAGAGATAAGTCAAAATCAGAATGGATAAAAGGGATTAAACTAGCTATCATATTCGGTTCGATTGCAGGAGTCGTTTTGAGAGGATTCGATTATCTTTTCCAACCGTTCTTACCAGATGGTTTAATAGAACTATTACGACCTTATAATGCATTAGAATTTATAACAGCTTTACTCTACGGAGGAATTCTAGAAGAACTACTAGTGCGTTTTGGTTTAATGAGCTTGTTAGTTTTTGCTTTTTGGAAACTATTTGATCGAAAATCGGCAAAACCTTCAAACTGGGTCTTTATCCTTGCCATATTCATTAGTGCCTTATTATTTGCATTAGGTCACTATAACATAACCGCAAGTAATATAGAAATGACCGCATTCATTTGGTTCCGAATGATTCTCCTAAATGGTTTACCTGGCTTGTTCTTTGGTTGGATTTATTGGGAGCATAATCTAGAACTTGCCATGCTTGCACATATGTTTACGCATATTGTCATGAATTTACTAATGTTGATTCTCTCCTTTTAAATAAATGCGGTGAAAATACACTTTGAAAATTTGCTTGTAGAAAATGTATCTATATGAGGATGTAGACAAGAAAGGATGAGGTTATATGATTGAAAAAAGCAATTGGATATACTGCCCAATTTGTGATTCAAAGACACGTACTAAGGTATGTGCCGATACAATATTAATTAGCTTTCCTCTTTACTGTCCTAAATGTAAACAAGAAAGTTTAGTTAACATAAAAAAATATAAAATTACCATAATTAAAGAGCCAGACGCTAAGACGCAGAGCCGATAATTTTGAGGTTAATATATCTCATTTTATCGGTTCTTTTTATAGAAATTTAGGTTCATTCATCTTTGGTGTTATGAGCTTGTTAGTTTTTGTTTTATGGAAACTATTTGATCGAAAATCGGCAAAACCTTCTAACTGGGTCTTTATCCTTGCCATATTCATTAGCGCATTATTATTTGCATTAGGTCACTACGGGTCAACCGCACTTATGACAGAAATGACCGCATTCATTTGGTTCCGAATGATCTTCATGAATAGTTTAGGCGGCTTGTTCTTTGGTTGGATTTATTGGAAGCACAATCTAGAACTTGCCATGCTTGCACATATGTTTGCGCATATTGCCATGAATTTACTAATGTTGATTCTCTCCTTTTTTATGTGAAAATATCAAAAAAGGACGTAACATTATCAGCAAAAAAGTTACGTCCTTTTACCAATAAATTGGATTAGAAGAAACTAATAAAACATCATAAGTTAAGGAGATGAAAGAATGGGAATCCTAGATATTAAAAATTTTTCAAAAGTGTATAAGGGTGGAAAAAAAGCAGTCGATAACATAAGTTTATGTGTTGAAAATGGCGATGTTTTTGGATTTATAGGTCATAATGGAGCAGGGAAAAGTACAACGATCAAATCAGTAGTAGGAATACTAGATTTTGAGGAAGGCGACATCTACATTGATGGGCATTCTATTAAGAAAGAGCCTCTTGAATGCAAATCGAAATTTGCTTATATCCCTGATAGTCCCGAATTATATGAACATTTGACAGGAATCCAGTATTTAAATTTTGTAGCAGATATTTTCGGAGTTCCGGAAGATGTTCGAGTAAAGAGAATAAAAGAACATTCTGGAATGTTTGGAATAACAGAAAGTCTTGGAAATCTAATATCCTCTTATTCTCACGGAATGAAGCAAAAGTTAGCAATAACTGGGGCTATTATTCATGAACCAAAGCTTTTGATTCTGGACGAGCCATTTGTAGGTCTTGATCCAAAAGCAGTAGTTGTTTTAAAAGAGATAATGAAGAAAATGACTGCTAAAGGGAATGCAATATTTTTTTCAACACATGTCTTAGATGTTGCAGAAAAGCTTTGTAATAAGGTGGCTATGATTAATCGTGGAAAGCTAGTTTATAGTGGTACGATGGATGAAATAATACAAAATCAAACATTGGAAGAGTTCTTTATGAAGGAGTTAAAAGATGAGGCATTTATCGATTCTTCTAAAAATTAGGATTGTTTCACTGGTGAGACTTAATACCCTAAAAGGTAAAGCCGGCATTGGTGATAAAATGGCTATTGTTGGTATATTTATTGCGGCTGTTTTCGGGCTAGCGTATATTACAAGTCTTGGATATATGCTGAATGAAAATAATATGAGAGAACACATACTTGCATTTTCATTTTTATTGAGTACTCTTTTATCATTGTTTATAGCATTTTTTAGTGCTAGTGATGAGTTTTTTGGAAAAAGAGATTATGAGACATTAATGTCACTTCCTATTAAAACATCAATAATAGTTGTAAGTAGATTCTTATATATATATTTCTTGAATACGGTAGTATCTTTAATAATCATGCTTCTAATGGGAGCAGTATATTTCTTTACAGGAACAGTAAGCGGAGTTTTTTGGATAAAGATGATGATTGGAATACTTACAGTTGCATTAGTACCATCAATTGTAGCGTCAATTGTTAGTATATTAGTTTTAGAAGTTTCATCGAGAGCAAAATATTCTCGTGCGGTCTCTTCAATTAGCTATATTATTTTATTTTTAGTATTAGCACTAACATTGAGTGGTGGTTATAAATTAGATCAAAGCGATATAAAATTGATATTAACAAATATATTGAATCAGGCTAACCAAGTGTATCCAATGTTTTATTTGTATAATAAAATACTGGTAACAGGAAAAGTGGGAGATTTTCTTATATATATAGCAGTTTCATTATTGTTAACAGTGATTTTCATTATTAGTCTTTCGTTTGTATACAAAGGACTAAATACTAAAATTCGATCAATGAGTAGTAACAAAAAATATGAAGTAAAAACATTAAAAAGATCAAGTAAATTAAAAGCATTATATGTGAAAGAAATCAAGCGACTATTTTCGTCCACAACGTACTTAATAAACACAGGATTCGGAATGATCATGATGGTTATTTTTACGATTTCTTTAATGAGCTCAATCACAAAAGTGATGGAAAAAATGCCTATGGATAATATTAATACAGTAGCGACTCTGTATGGAGTAACACCATATATAATGTCATTGTTGGTATGTCTATCAAATACAAGTAGCGTGTCTTTTTCACTTGAAGGTAAAAATATTTGGATAATCAAAACTTTTCCATTGTCGAAAGAATTGGTTGTAAAGAGTAAGATACTTGTTAATCTTACGGTTACAATACCTCTTACGATTATAAACGGAATAATAATCGGAAGAGTGTTTGGAGCAACATTATTTGATTCCATCATATTAGTACTTCTTCCATGTGTATTTGCAGTATTTTCAGCAATATACGGTGTTGCTATTAATTTAAGATTTGTAAATTATAGTTGGCAATCAGAACTCCAAGTAGTAAAGCGGAGTGTATCAAGTATATTGGGGTTTTTCGGTGCAGCGATTCTGGTACTCATTGCAGCAGTTCCAAGAGTACTATGGTCAGGTTCGATATTAGGCATATATGATGTTGGTATTATTTTATGCTTGGGCATCGTAACTAGCATGTTATATTCTAAAACAATAAATGGTGAACCTATTTAATTTGGGAAAAGTAGTGTGAAAACGAAATTAATAAATAATACTGAAAAAAGGTAAGCTAAATAAAGACCGCAATTAATTGAAAAATCTATTAAAAAAATAAAGTGTTCCGCTCACTCGTTTTCATTACTGTTTGTGTCGTGAAGCGGACACGGGAGAGAATGGAGATTATTATGAATAAATCTAAAAAGTCAGTACGTATAATTCCTTGGATATTTTGTGCCTTATTTTTTGTGTTTTCAATTATTGGTGTACAAAATATATCGGATGAGATTCCTATTACCTTCAACATGGCCGGTCCAAATTTGAACGGCAGTAAGTATTTTATCTTTATTTATCCTGTATTGTCATTTTTTATAGGGATTACTGCGTTAGGTGGATTAGGGAAAAAGAAAAATATTAAATTACAAGGAAACTTACTATTTATAATTATTGGGAACTTAGTAGTAGGTGGATTTATGGTTTATACAATCTTATCAAATTGGAATATGTAAATAGAGATATTCGTGGGCTTAAATTTAAAGATAGTGTAAAAAGCTTTATGCATTCGATTTGTAGACATGATTTTGTAATTAGTATTATCAGCGATAATTATTTAAAGTCAGTACATAGCGCGATTATGAAAGAAAAGAATTTTGTTTTAGAGGAATATTTAGACTATTGTCCAATATTGATGAAAATTATTCACAAGAGTGATGAACTTAGCAACGGGAATGTCTGAAGAGTCGAACATACAAATTTGTATGTTCGACTCTTTTTAATTGATTGGATAATTTTCTTTTAAATTTTACTGAATTTGACTGAGAAACAGTAATAAGTCCGGCAAATCAAAACGGCTTATAAACATTAGTTTAGTTCTTTTGTTAAACAAAGGTTATTATTAACGTCGTCGTAAAATTAGAGTTAATAGTAATTGCGGAAGTAGTAGGGATTTTTAGTCTTGTCAATCAAACCAACGAGACTTAACTAAAGTAGCAGACTGCGGGGGAATTTAAATGGATAGTTCAATTACTATTAATTCTATGTGTTCAATTATGGAAGGTGGACCGAACGCATATAATTCTAGAGCTGAAAAATAAAGTATAAAAATTAATAGCCTGAGTTATATGAACTTCCTAAAGCATTAGGAATGGGGGATTAATGCGTTAATATCATCTAAATCTAAAGTTAATAATTTATGGTCTTCCTTGAACCCATTTTTTCTTTGAAGTGGATGTTTCGGAAACTTAATCCGTTTGTTTAATCTACCAAATTCAAAAGCTCTAAGTTTTCTCAAGTTGGTGGCTAAGAATGTTCTTAATGGGTAGTGACTAGATAATGTAGGAATACCCCATTTTTGGCCACTCTTTCCCCACGCTAAAACTGCAATCTCGAATTGACTAACTGCAAATTTAATGTACTTCCACGCTTCATCGTCGACTACAAAATCCGGTTCATCAGCTTCCTTGGTCCTAATAAAAGGGCCGGTGTTAACAACGTACAAAGATCCACATTTGTTGTGCTTTGCAACCTCCATCATAAATTCTACTGTAGGATCGTTAGAACAAGATGAGGCAATACTCGGATTCATACCGAAGAAGGTCATAGTCGGTAGACTACTATCCCAACAACGGGATAAAAAATAACGTCTGTGAGTTGAATGGCTATGGTTGTTAATTTTGTATTTGCTATGAAAAACGGTTATATTTCTTCCTACTTGAATTTGGGAGGGTAGCTGCTCCGAGAGCAAAAGAATGATTTTGCGATACGGTATATCCCTTTGCTAAAAGCCATTCATTTAGTTCGGCTTCAATTTGTTCTTTGGAATTACCGTTACCGGATTCGATTAAGGTGTTTAATAACAGTGGCATAATAAGTTCCCTTCATATGTATTTGCACTTTACTTCAGATTCACCAATATTATAGCTTCGGGGATCCACTGATGAATTAGTATCGTGCGCTGTTTGAATATCGGTAGCAGCTTGATTTAACGAAACTGCTCCAATGCTAAAATAAATTCTACAATAATAATGGTATATCTTTCTAGTGTTAATTCCACAATTTAGTAAGTACATATTGAAAGTTGTAGGTGAAAATGATTAAATAATTAGTAATAAAAAATAGGTGGGATTGTATGAAAAAATGGTTTAGCTTTAGTATCCTTTTTGTATTTATTTTGATGGTTATGTATGCTTGCACAAGTAAAGAGGATAATGTTGTACAAAATAGTTCGAAAACACAGAACCAAAAAGAGAAAACATTGGCCGAGCAATTAGATGATGTGGAACTTGACGAATATGATAAACTTCAAAAGTTTTATATAGACTTTGAAGATTCTTGGAATTACGATACAGCTATTGGAAAAGTTAAAGAACAAGGTTTTTATTTTACTGAGAATTCCAATGCATACGGAAAAAGTGCGAAAGTCGCCTTAGATAATGAGGTTGCACCAATGACACACGCAAAGGAAGGAGATTACATAGAGTTTAGTTATGATACAGAATCCAAATTTGAATACTTAACATATTTCAATCAAGATATATTTATCACCCTATTAGACTATAAAAAGGGTACTTATTTTGATTTTAGAGACAGTACGGATTATCAGGGATTGTATGTTAATACTTACTTAGATAAAGCAGGCTCATTCACTTTAAAATATTCAAATGAGAATACAACAGAAGTAGATTACTTAAAGTTAAATTCCAAAGAAGAACAATTTAAATATATGAAACTATACTCAGATAAAAAGAGATAAGTAATTACATATATAAACGCTTGGATAAGTTATGTCCAAGCGTTTTTTCGTGTTAAATGACGTGTAATATGTTTTGCAAATACACTATATAGAGAGCTTCTTTTTAGAGGTCTTTCATTTCTCCAAAAATGAGATACCAACATATCTATGAGGCATCTCATATAAACGAATTAACTTTCGGGACAAAGGTTATCTGCCCGTGCTACGCAACAGGATCTTATGGTATAAAAGGCTACTTCATAAGAGAAGATAAACCAAACCACTACGGTCTAGGAACCGTATTATTTGAGCTATCAGAATACTTATCATCACCAAGTCGGATTTCAACCTGAAGTATTTACAATGCCGTCAACAAATTTGAATTATCCATTCAACCGCAGTCAATGACTAATCATTATCAACCTAATTATCCAACACATTTAAACGGTTACGAAATATTTAATAAAAGATAACTACCCAATTACGGGGAGTTTCTTTCCTAGAAAGGAATCAAAATATTCGAAAAGAATCAATTGCTTTCTTTTTCTGCTCAAACTCAACATGGGTATAGACTTGGGTTGATGTAATACTTTCATGGCCAAGTAGTTCTTGAAGTGTTTGTAAGTCATCGTTTTCTTTATTTTGCTGTAACATCAATGTTGCAAAAGTATGCCGTAAGTGATGTAGTGTGAAGCGGGTAGGTGGGAGGCCTGCCTTTTTCAACACATCTTTAAAGATGACATGTAAACCCCGCGGATCTAATGCTTTACGATTTTTATTTAGAAAAACAGGCTCTGTTGGATAAATTTGATATGATCTAAAAGAAGCTTTATAGGTTGCCAGAAGCGGAATTAAGTGTGGATGTAGGGGCAATATCCGTTCTTTTTTCCCTTTTCCATCAATTCGAATCGTTTCATTTACCAAATGAACTTGTTCCCATGTTAATGAAACAAGTTCAGAACGTCTCAGGCCTGTTGTCGCTAATAATTTAAACATTAGCTCATTCCGCATCGAAAAACGTGATTAGGCGCGTTCTAAATAGTTAAATAGCTGTTGTAGATCCGTCAAGGTCATATAGATTGTAAGTCGAAAAGTATAGATATTATGGGTAGTTGACGAAGCACTCTTTCACACAAAATAATTTTAGTTTACATAATATAAATATCTTCGTCATAAACTTCTAAGTATCGTTTAAAGTATATTTAAACGATACTTGCAAAAATTATTACATAAGTAATACATACATAAGTTGCAAACATTGTGTTAACTTTCTTTTTGGGATATTAAATGAGGTATGCATGACATATAAATAAAGAAATGTAGTTATTCAGTACAATTTATATCTATCTGAAATATAAATTTTTACAGTAAGTAGAACGAAAGAGAACATTTAGTTGACCTTATTGCAAAGCTGCCTTTCATACAGCATAGAGCCATTAATAGTACTTATTTCTCTCATCAGGAAGGGTGATGGCCAATTATGAATAGACATTCTTTTGGACTAGACCATAAGAAAATTTTATTATTGCTGGTTGGATGTCTTGTATTAATGATGATACTTGGTGCTTGTACAAATGAAAAAAAAACAAGTCAATCAGAATTTAAAAAACAATATTTTGAAGGTATAAGTGATAATTGGTATATAAAAATGGTAAGCGAGATGGATAGCAATAGGAGCTATATCATCTCTTATATTGGAGAAGGAATTAAACCATTAAATTTTAAATATGAAATATATGAATCTTCATACAACCCAACATTTGGCGAAGGCGAATTTAAAAATCAAGAGGAATTTGAAATTTATGTAAACTGCGGTGGGCCGTGTGATGCCCTTCCTAATAGTGTACCTATTCAAATTAAATGGGAAGGAAAAGAAGAAAAAGTAGCGATTCGTAATAAAAAATAGAATGATGTCAATAACATCGTTCTATCCTAAACTTTTTGAATTATTTAGTAGACATTACATCAAATCTCGAGAGAAATACAAGTTGGACTAATCTACCAATCTGATGGAACGAATGCTCTACAAGTGTATGTACACCTGCATTATCAGTAATTAATTGACCCTAAGTTAATTCAACAAGATCAGAACGCCGCATACTTGTAGTTGCTAGCAATACAACATTGCCATATTCCTAGGTGCTAAACGGCCTTCAGCTCGCTCTAAATAAGCTAAAAAGCGAAGTAGCACTTGCAATGTCTAATAAGTAGGTAATTTCTTATCAATTTCGGCTTTTCAATACCAATCAATATTTTCATTCACACCATTTTTAACGAAAGAACGTAAGGATGAAATTTTACAAATCAATTGAAGATGGGGCCAAATGATCATTTTAACACGTTCATGGATATACCAACGAACAAGTGCTTTAGTATTATCATTTGGTCTAATATTCGATTATGTGACTCTAGAAAGGCACAAAGCTGTTCAGATCATATTCGTAATCAATAAGTGAAATGTCCGAGCGATTTTTTCAACTTCTAAATACATAAGAAATTCATCGATAGTAGCATTGAGTAACATAAATAACACCTCCGACGATAAATCACAAAAATTGACAACTTGTTTAAACCGAGGTAATTATCGTTCAAAAAATCGATAAACGGTCCACAATAAATCATTGAAAATAAGCGGGGGATTGAAGTGATATATAGTTAGAGACGATTGTTTACAAATTTCCTAACAAAAGATAATTAACGAACTATCTTTCTAAGGGTAAAACCAAATGTTCGTATTTAAGCTACAAAAGTGCTATTCGTCCATCGCATGGATACTTCATCATTCAAGCAAAACACGAATATTATATTAGAGGTATCTAAACGTAAATAATAACGGCTGTTTTCCCAAAAATTGTTGCTCTCTTGACCAAAGAAAGACTTAGTGCCTTTATATCGAACTTATTGTACTGACGGCGCTGGATAGTTGAATAAGCAATTTAGATACAAGTTGTTGAAGTAGTAATTATATAGCCATTGTTCAGATAACGATGCCAGGAAATGATCAATACATAAATAAATCGAAGTTACAGATTAAACAATAATTATTTGCTTTTATAGGTATTACTTCTGTAGTAATAATTTTCTTTACAGTTCCTAAATTAACAATAATAACAACTATAATTACTAAATACGAATCCATTGAAAAAGTAATCACAAGTAAATTTCTTGAAGCTGAAAAATCTAAAGTTTAGATAAAATAAAGTCACTAGCGTGGCTTTTTATTATGCTTTTAAAGGTTGAAAGGTGGAATATAAAAAAAGGTCACCGGAGGATAGTGACCCTTAGTAATGAAATAGAAGTGAAAGGATAAGTTTGTTTTATCCTAATAGTTATGAGCATTAGAGGCGGTGTTAGGTATTAATAACCTTTAGTCATGAAAGTAGCGCCGACAATAATTAAAAGAATGAATAGAACAACAATTAGCGCAAATGCTGATCCAGTTCCACTACCGTAGTACTCAGACATAGTAATTCCCCTCCTTCCATAATTTATAATATGTAAAGTTTTCAATAGGGATTGCGATAATTATCTACTTAATAAATTTCATTTTAAAAAATAATTTTCCAAATATATCAAAAGTCTTATTGAAAAAGGTCACTCTAATAAAAGGACCCTTAAATGAGGTGGTGTAAACCTAAATAAGCTGTACACATCATTCTCGCTATTTGTGATTTGGTATTAACAAAGACTTTTTAGATTAATACATGAAAGCAGCGCAGACAATAATCAAAAGGATAAATAGAACGACAATTACAGGAAGCTATTGCGGAGGGACTTAGAATAAAACTTATAAACACCGAGCCTGCTGTTTCATTAAGAAAATAAAGTTATGGCGTTCTACGAAATCCTTTGTTGACATGGTTTCATAGAACTAGAAATCGATGTTACTGTGACTTTAAGGTGGAATAACATATGATGCATGAGGCTATATCATGTGCCAAAGTGGTACAATGTCAACTATCAACCATTATAGATATGCTGGTTATTGTTATGATAAAGATATATGAATCCTTTATCGTTGAAATCTATAAGATGGAAACGAATTAAACAAGAGAAAACACAACATAATTAAACAGATCGAACAGCCAAAACCCGTTAATAAGGTAAAGAAGAGCCGTAAATCATATTCATAACTCATGACCGTATTGACCAGTATTTTTTCAATCTCAATATAGCAATATACAAAATAAACTCATCAATGGCAGCATGTTGCAAGTATAAAAACTTCCAGAACAATACTTCTTATCTGTACAAAATCATCCCATTATCGTAAAAAAGGAGAATTATCGTTCACATGAAAATTATAAGGAACTTCAGAATTACAAGTCGAAAAGTACAGATATTATGGGGAGTTTACGTATTCAAGCTCTCCTCCTCGCCAAATAATTTTAGTTTACATAATATAAATACCTTGGTCACAACTTTCTAATTATCGGATGTTTCCCATAATTTATCGTTCAAAAGGGGATTATTCGTTTAAATAATGCTAATTATCGTTTAATGTAGATTTGTCCAATATTTATGAAAATTATTCATAAGTGTGAACAAACTAAGCTGGTTGATACCTTATCTTAACAAAGGATAAAGACTTTTATTATGCGCTGGGAGAGTAATCGAGATGGGCAACGGTACGCGTTACTGAATCTCGATACGTCTCATAGCGCTATCATTATTTTGAAAATTAGTAAATTACATCAGTTGAAGCATTAAGAAAAGATAAAGAGCACCATTTACCAGATGCTTTTTAAACGGATTCATTGGAGTACTGTTATTCAACTAACGGCAGTTTAGTTGAATAGTGTTATCTAACAAATGTTCAACAATCGGGCCATATTATTGAATAACATTCTTTTATGAAAGGTTACCTTACAATGATTAAAAACCTCCCAAAACCACGCTTAATAAGAACCAGACCTATATAATTAAACCCAAATGTGTTCATACACTCCAAACATTGTAAAGCGGTTGTTGTACTTTAGCTAAATTAATAAATATAACAGACAGAAATGAGCTGCAAAGAGGCAAATCTTTTCTGTCTATTTTTTGTTTGTATAAGAAAGGAGTCGTTTTAATTTAAATGAGCTTTTCGAAGTAGTTAATTAAAACAACAGCAACTTCATACTCATCTACATATTGATAATCTAATCGTTTATATAATGCCTCTGAACGAGAATTCTATTGATCTACTTTTAGAGATACACAAGAGTGAGGAAGGAAGTAACGTGTGCTTTCCCTGGAACTCATAGACTTATAATGAAAGATACAAAAGTAAGATATAGTAGAGCTAATTTAATAATAAAGCTCCCAGCCAAAAATTAAGATGACAACTAGTAGCGCAGAGACACAAGAAAGTCCATAGCGAATTTTTTGACCACGTGTTGTCGTCTTTTTCCGCCACTCTAATAATAGTGCAACTATACAAACTGCTACCATGACAACATACGCATAATTTATCCAAAAATGAATTCTTAGTGAGGCATAAGGAGTGTAATTAAATGTTCTATAAAATAAAATAATTACATTTATAACAGGTATGATATTCGCTAAAAGTAGTATTGTTTCCCGTTTTTTTGAAATTGTAGATTGAACTGTTTTTTTTCTGTTATTTATAGATTGGATTAAGCTGATTAGTAGAGTAATGACTGTATAAAGAATACTAAAAGTTACGGCTACGATACTGAGCAGCTTAAAGATTTTCGAACTTTGAGAGACCGGTATCATATCACTTGTTAGCATTGAGATTTTTTCCATTTGACCATTGTTCAAAGTCACATGAAGATAATCATTAGAATCATCTGTAGATTTATAAAGAAACGGAACAATTTGTTCATACGTCCCTCCAAAAGCATTAA
This sequence comes from Lysinibacillus sp. NPDC056232, assembly GCF_042267565.1. NCBI lineage: Bacteria > Bacillati > Bacillota > Bacilli > Caryophanales > Bacillaceae > Lysinibacillus > Lysinibacillus sp. NPDC056232. The sequence goes on from NZ_JBHJTF010000002.1 coordinate 111,726, forward strand.
TTCTGTTTGGTTCTGTCACTTCAATATTAGTAATATTTAGCGCCCCATATAGCTTGGTGAAACCTTTATAGGGCTGCCTTGCCCAATAGTAACTGCCCTCATGCTTCTGTACATTGGGCATGGCTTGATTCCCGTTTGCTGGTGAATATTCTCCGAACAGGAGTGTTGGTAAGCCATAACTAAGCTCTACTTCATTCTTCTGATTGGTCATGATAATTAAACTCAATTTGTTTTCTTTGGAAAAGATGAAATTGCTAGAAAAACTATCCGTATTTCCTGCATGCCCCAATACACCTACTGCATAAAGACCTTCCCAAAAACCATGCGCATTTCGTGGAAAGCCATTGTCATAAAAATCACTCGTCGTCAGCATTTCTTCTAATGTACTATTGTTTTTAAATAATGGGCTATTCTCACCATCTGCTGGCATAAGCGCCATCATAAATTTAGCTAAATCCCCTATAGTACCAATTGCACTACCATCTGGATACAAACCGATAAAGATACGCTCATTTTTTGAAATACTTAACTCACCTTCACTACCACGATATCCAAAAACTGCATCTCTTTTTGTTGCTATATTTAGGTTATCTTGCTGTGTAGGGTGAATCGATGTGTCTTTCATATTCAAAATAGAAAATATATGTTCATTTACATATTCATAAAATGGTTGTCCAGTGAGATGTTCTACAATCAAAGCGGCCAGTGCTACACCATAGTTTGAATAGGCAACTATACTTCCTGGCTCATGCACTTGATAAGGCTTAATAATGTGAAGCATTTCTTCTAAGGGCTTTATTTCATTTGCTGACTTATAGAATAAATCTATATATCTATCCTCCCACCCAGCATTATGGTGCATAAGATTCAACATCGTGATAGGAGCATTATATTGCAGTTTGGTTAAAAATCCGTCTGGCAAATACGTGCGAATATCTTCATTTAATTCTAACTTTCCCTGCTCTACAAGTTGCATTACACTGCTCCACACAAGAAGCTTCGCAACAGAACCCCACTCAAAAACAGTATCTGGTGTGACTTTAATCTGATTTTCAATATCTGCGTAGCCATAGGACGTATTCATGAAAATTTCTCCGTCCTTCACAATTACTACATTCGCGCCAGCTGTAGATGTCCCAATATATTTAGAAACATATTCATCCACACGATCCTTTAATTCAGTATAAGGAATCCCTGAAGGTGTCATCACATCTTCATTTGCAGAAACAGCTGATACAGAACAAAACACTAGTACTAATACTATTAAAATTATTTTTCGCATTAACGCTCTCCCTTTTACATCAATCTATTGGAAATGTTTAAATATTCCATTCGATTATATTGTAATTAAGAATAGGTAAAATAACTAGTGGAATATAATATTTCATTTAAATGGGAGCGAAACCTGTATAATAAAACCCACCAACATCTCTTGTGTTGCCACTTATACTCCACACATATGGTATGCGGGAACATAGTCTACACCTAAAATAATTTTAATGTTGAAAAATTTAGGGGTGAAATAATTCTAATTCTTAGTTTGAATAGACAAATATGATGTTCAACAATCGGGCGCTTTCCTGGAAAAAGGGGAAGGCCCCTTTTCTAATTTTAACTGGTTAAAAAGACTTTAGAAATTATCAATATCTTAGCTTATTGAATAATCACTGTATGAAAAAGCCTCTCTCTGAACATAATAGAATATAGAATACTAGATTTAACCTTAGAAGGAGAGTGAAAGATAAATGTTATTATCCGAGGCGTGGAAAAAATACCAACAAGATAAAAAAATCGAGGGATATTCAACACTTACATTAAAAACATATTGTTTTCAATACAATCTTTTATTGCGGTTTTTTGGTGATATTGATATGAACGGATTTAGTACAGAAAAATTAAAAGAATACTTAATACAGTCAGGAAATCACTTAAAGCCTTCTAGTTTAGGGCATAGGATTCGTTGTGTTTAAATGGTCACATGAAGAGGGATATATTCTAAAAAATCCTGCTGCTAAATTGAAAGAGCCGAAATTAGGTAAAAGAATTCCTAAGTTTCTCTCAGAATTAGAGATTGAACATCTAAGGGAAGCTTGCCAAACAACGATGGAAAATGCGCTATTTGAATTTATGTATTCAACCGGTTGCCGTATTGGGGAGGTAGTAAAATTAAATCGTGAAGATATTGATTTTCGAACAAATTCCGTCATTGTACAAGGGAAAGGTGATAAAGAAAGAGAAGTATACTTTAATACTCGCTGCTCCATTTGGTTAAAAAGGTATTTAGATGAACGAGAGGATGAAGATCCTTGTTTGTTTATTACGGACAGAAAGCCTAAAAGGCGTATGAGCATTGATAATTTAAGATATATTATTAAGCGCGTATCAAATCGGGCTGGAATAAAAAAGAGTATACATCCGCATCAATTACGACACAGCTATGCAACGCATATGATTAATAACGGTGCGCCAATAGATGTCATCCAAAGTTTACTTGGGCATGAAAAGAGTGAGACTACAAAGATATATGCTCAGTTAAGCGGAAAACTAAGACAAGATTATTACAGTAAATACTTTTAAAATTAAACTCTTAGTAATTCAAGACACCCATGTAAAAGTGCGTGTCTTTTCTGTTATAGGGCCATATTGTGGAGCAATACCACCCAAGAAATAGTCTTATGGACCGACCTAGATAATGATGTTCAAAGGACAGTCTAGCTTACATACTAAGCTAACCAACGTTTGAAAAAATGCATTACCAAGTAACTTCTTAGAAGAAACTTAGGTAATGCATTTCGTGAGTATGTCTATTTAGTAAACAATCGTATGTGGTTAATATCTTTTTCTGAAAAGGACTGTTGTAAGATAGTATTTACCTCACTTCAAACCGCGGTTAGCTTTTTTTAACTGTAACAAGAAATCTTCTTTCGTGTTAGTACTTTGTACATCTTTCATATAGAACAAAATGGAGTTGCTATCAGCAGGTCCCCTCATGTCTTCGACGACCACATAGGTAATGGGAGCGCCACTTTGTTTTATTAAATTTTGCAATTCAAAGAAACGGTCCAATTCATTTTTTTCAAAGGTAGCCATTTCAATTGGAGCAGCAGTATATAAATAAAGAGCATGCTTTTTCGTTTCATCCGAAAAGAGTATGCTGATCTCCTTATTAGTATAGTCTGGACCTTGAAACCCGAGGTCTTCAATAGCTGGAATCACTTTATCCAATTTGTGCAATGCTTTATCCGCTTCCAAGGCCCTTGCATGGTTATCTGTTATCGTATCTGAATAAGGATTTAGTATGATTTTGAATTCTAAATGTTGATGATCTTTTGGAAAGACAACGTATTCATAATCAGAACCAATCCCTGTTCTATATAATTGTTTAATCTCTACATCATAGCCATATGTATCTTCTGCATACTTTTTAACTTTGCGTTTTTCAGAAAAGTCACTAAAATATAACGCGATACTTGCGATCAATAATACAAAAACCCCAAGTATAGTTAAAAGAACTTTTATAAAGGTATTCATTCTTTCACTCCGTGCTTTAAGCATATTTATTGTAGTTTAACAATATATTTTTGATTTTATCAAAATACCTTGGTAGTAAGAATGGGTCTTTAAGCCTGATGAATTATTTGTATAAAGGTTGATTCATTTTGTGGTTCCGTGCTATATGTTTCAAGAGAGGTGAATGGGTTGGGTTGATTAAAAGAAAATTAGATAATTAAAAGTAATAAATACTAATTCCTTATTCAATTAAACCAGCTAATAGAAGTTAAAAGTTATTCAATAATCGGGCGCGATTATGTAACAAGAATCAGCGCTCGTTTTCTGGTTTGTTGTTTAACCTTTTGAAGCGAATTCAACTGTTGAATTCGCTTTATTATAGAGCGAAAATATCAATACTAATATGCTGCTTCAACGAGGAAAGGGGCTTTCCGCCATTGCATTAAAAATCGAAAAATCCCCCTACCATCCTTGGGCGTTTCTTAAGTTTGTATTCATCAGAACTTCGCACTAGCTCAACAAAGTTTAACGCCGATATTAGGCATACACTCTGCCTTAGGTGAATATCTTAATGGGAAATTACTTTTTAATAAATGGGGTGATACACTTGGGATACTTTGTAACTGTCGAACCAGGCGTCAACGTATTTATCGAGGACATCAATCCAAAGGGAAACAAAACGATTCTGTTTATTCATGGGTGGCCGCTAAACCATAACCAGTTCGAATATCAGTTCAATTTCCTTCCAACGCTTGGATATCGTTGTATTGGAATGGACTGGAGGGGATATGGCAAATCGGATAAACCTTTTAGCGGGTATTCTTTCGATAGATTAGCAGATGATGTCCGCATGGTCATCGAGACGTTACAGCTAAGCAACATAACACTGGTAGGACACTCTACAGGAGGTGCAATCTCGATCCGTTACATGGCTCGTTACAAAGGGTATGGGGTATCTAAACTCGTCCTGGTCGACGCTGCCTCTCCATCTAGCGTTCCAAAAGAATTTACAAATAAAATCATCGTAGATACAAATCATGACCGACCGCAAATGCTGCAAGACCAAACGCGAATTTTTTTCTTTCAGTATATTTCCGAACTGAAATCCGATTGGTTCGTTTTAATGGGATTACAAGCGGCGAATTGGGCGACTTCCGCCATTATGGTCACGCTTAGGGATGAAAATGTTTACAACGATCTTGGTCAAATGGATGTACCCACATTAATTATTCACGGAATTCACGATAAAGTCGTTCCGTTTACTCAAGCTGAGGAAACAAATAAGCTGATCAAAAATTCAACGCTAGTTCCGTTCCAATACAGCGGCCATTGCGCTTTTTTAGAGGAGCGCGATAGATTCAACCAATTATTATCTTCTTTTGCATAACGACTCGGAATAGCAACATTGTCGCAAATAATACGTAAGCGTCAATTAGCCCCCATCATAAATAGATGAGGGCTAATTTGAGGAGCAGGTGAGATTATTCGGGGCTTTACTTGTATAACATTGAGTTGCATATGCAGCTCTTTTTTACTTATTGAACTCCCATGAAAGAACGTAATAATCTTTCATTTTCTGTGGTGTAGCAATGACTTTATGCAACATTTTTTAATTAAGCTCCTCCAATTTTGTAGAGATCCCAATCGTCATTTCTTCTGTTACTTTAGGAAGATAAGACTTTAATACCTCATTAACCAGCGGTCCCAATGCACCACCAGCATTGATCTCAAGAAAGCCTGTTATCCTCGTTTTATTTTTAGCTATTACTTCTGCCAGGAAATAGCCACCGCCTGAAAGTTCCTCATTTAAACCCTTTAAATTAAAAGTAACCCTTGTCGGTTCAATCCATTCTTCTATAGTGGCCATTAGATTAATCTTTTTCTTTATGAATCCGATGTTACTATAAAATTCCCAAGTGGACTGGCGGTTAGTAATTTTTCGGTGTTGAATATATCCAGGAATAAGTGGAGCCCAGTTATCCATATCCTTAACAAAATCCCAAATCTTATTTATCGGTAACTCCACCTCAACCTGATGCGTTCCGCTTGGCATTGATTTTCCCCCTTTCCATCTCAATAGTAAGTACTTTATATATGTATATGTTACTTCCAACAAAGCGGGATTTGTCCCTCGTGCCTGGCTGTATGACAACCAAATAGTTTCTAATCGTAACTGAACTGAATACTATAAAAATACAATTAATCATTTGAGGTGAAATATGGATTTCAATCCTTTATGTTATCTGGGGATAGGCGATTCTCTTACGGCTGGTATCGGGGAATAACGATCTTCAACAATCGGGCGCGATTATGGAACAAGGAAAAGCGTCTTTTTTACGAAAAAAAAGATTGAGTCGAACGTCTTCTTTTGAAATAATTGGTACTAATGAATATGTTAATTAATGGAATAAGATTCGTTAGAAAAAGAATTTTTAAAATATAGGAGGGTCGCCCATGGATAAAAATGAATTAATCTCACTATTCCACAAAGAACTTCGACAAGAGGCTCAAGTAAAAGGTTACATAAGAGAGGAAACAGAACATGTCGTGCGTCACATTTCACAGTTTGGTGAAAAAGGGTTCATTGTCTCATCTAATGTAAACGAAGGCGATGTAAGAGAAATTATTAAGAACGAGTTAAACTATTTTAGTAACCTTGAGCAGGATTTTGAGTGGAAGGTGTATAACTACGACAAGCCTGCTAGTTTGAAAGATATTCTTGAACAAGAAGGATTCACAATAGATGACCCTGAAGCACTAATGGTCATGAAGTTAGATGAACAGCACCCCTTGCTTAATAATGACCGACACTTCAATTTAAAGGAAATAACAGATGAACAAGGCATTCAAGACATTATTGTTCTAGAAGATGCCATCTGGAATGTACCGCATGCTGAGCTGGGAGAAAGACTTTGGAGAGATAAACAGAATAATCCTGAATCCCTATACCTTTATGGAATTTATGAAGATGGTCAGCTTGTAAGTGCAGCTTGGATGTATTTGGAAGAAAACTCCTCCTTCGCCAGCTTATGGGGAGGTTCAACACTACCGTTGTTCCGAGGAAAAGGGTATTATACAGCACTTTTAGCTACTCGTGCAAAAAAGGCATATGAAAATGGGCATCCTTTCCTTACTGTTGACGCCAGTTCAATGAGTAGGCCTATCCTAGAAAAGAGTGGTTTTCTATGTCTTGCATACTCTTATGGCTGCCAGTCAACTTCTACCAAGTAGTAGAGCCTCTTATTAAAAAACTAGCTAATAGAAGCTCATGTGTTATTCCGTTAAAGGGTGCGATTGTTGAATAAGCGTTTCTTTTCTTATTCAACTCCCATGAAAGAACGAAATAATCTTTCATTCTCTGTGGTGTATCGCTGGTTTTTGAGCTACATGGATGGCTAACGGGGTGCGTTAGTTGAAGATTCGCTTTCCGAAATAATCAATCTTTTTTACAAAATAATATTCAAATGTACTAAAAAAGCTCTCATTTTGATCAATGTTTTTTCAAAATGATGGTTTTTCTTCTGTAATTAAGTCAATGTTTGTAGCACCTTCTTAATCAATATTTTTTACAAAGCAACAACAAAAGAGTTCGAACATATTTGATATATATAATATGTTTGAACTCTTTATTTACATATGTTTGAATGTCGTTATCCTAAGATAAACAAATAATAAAGTTTTATAAAAATCATCTCTTCAGTTATCCTTTGAGATGATTTTTTTATTGGACATTTATGTTAAAACTGATGTTTATCTTGTGAAGAATTTCTACCAATCCTTCCACCGTATGGTCCACTTTATCAAACAAACTTAACAATTGACCAAATGATTGCTATTCAACGCTATCATAAAATTGGCGTCAAGAATTTAAATAAATGGAGATTACCGGTGAAGGGAGAATAATTGGGGATTTGTGGTATTATATAGTGAGCGAAGAAACAGAATAAAATTTTCCAACGAGCTTCGCAAACAATTGAAATTACCAATAGGGGGTCCTGCCGACAAAATTTAGAAGGATAAATCAGTTCCTACTTTTATAGAATAGGCTGAAATGGTATTTACTTAGGTTATAGTAACAGCTAGGTTTTAATAGCTGAGAATTAAAAGGAGAGATTTCATTATTTATGTTTAAAATTTTTTTTGGAAAGTGCTTAGTAACTTTTTTTGTTTTACTTTTACTTATTCCTGTTTTTACAAATCAAAGGGCTACAGCTAATTCACTACCTCAAAATGAAATGCGTGCAGCCTGGATTGCAACAGTATCTAATATTGATATGAAGGCAGGTATGAGTAAAACCCAATATACGCAATGGGTTCAAAGTACCTTAGACAAATTAAAAGCTGATAACTTTAATACAGTTATTTTTCAAGTTAAGCCATTAAATGATGCACTGTACCCGTCTAAGCTTGCTCCATGGTCATCGTATATAACAGGCAATACACAAGGGACCAATCCGGGTTTTGATCCATTGCAAATAATGCTGGACGAAGCACATAAGCGAGGATTAGAACTTCATGCTTGGGTAAACCCATATAGGGTCACTATGCCTTCGCAATCTTTGACTAATCTTGCTGCCGATAATGTAGCCCGTAAAAATTCTAATTGGGTAGTGAAATACGGTAAACAATACTATTTAGATCCTGGTTTGCCGGAAGTTCAAAATTACTTATTATCAACCATAGAAGAATTAGTAAGCAACTACGATATCGACGCTGTACATATGGATGATTACTTCTATCCTTATAAAATAAAAGGAGAGACTTTTCAAGATCAACAAACTTTTAAAAAGTATGGTGGCTCATTCAATAATATTGAAGACTGGCGCAGAAATAATGTTAATCAATTAGTAAAAAAGGTTTATGCAAGCATTAAGGCAATTAAACCTCATGTTCAATATGGAATATCTCCGTTTGGAATTTGGCGAAACAAAGGGCAAGATTCTACTGGTAGTAACACGAATGGAATGAGTAACTACGATGATCTTTATGCTGATACAAGACAGTGGATTAAAGATGGAAGTATCGATTATATTGCGCCTCAAATCTATTGGTCCAGAAATCATAAAGCAGCAAATTACTCTGTTTTATTAGATTGGTGGGGAAGGGAAGTTCAAACATACGCAAAAGTCCATCCTGTTAATTTATATATTGGCATGGCCAATCATAAAGTTGGAAATGATTCTGATACTGCATGGAATAATAAGACGGAACTTATCAGCCAAGTAATCGCCAACAGAGCAAATAAAAATACTCAAGGGCAAATGCATTTTTCTCTAAGAAGTATTAACAATAACGCTCTTGGATATGCTTCTTATCTAAATCAGCAACTATACAATTATAAAGCTTTAACACCTACAATTTATTGGAAAGGCTCTGCAATACCTTTATGTCCAACTGATGTTAAATTGAGTAAAGAGTCTTTCGGCATGAAGCTTACTATTACAGATGAAAATAGTACTCAACCAAGGAAATATGTAATATACCGATTTGATGGAACAAAAGAAGGATCATATGAAGACGTTAAAAATATAGTAGACGTGGTTTATAACACACAAGGTAATACTGTTTATGTAGATACTATTGCAAATAATAGTAAAGTATACACATATGGTATAAAGTCTATATCTGCTACAGGTGTGGAAAGTAAAACTGCTTTTGTTCTAAAAGACGGAAATTATTACCGGTAGCAATAGAGCCAACACCTGAAGGGCCAGAGCAACCAGAAAAACCTGTAGATTCAAAGCCTGTTGGTAGAAAATAATTGATCTTTTTTATAAAAACCAATCTTAAATTTGAGGGATAAGAATCCATTTTGATCAATCTTTTTACAAAATGGATTCTTTTTATTTATCGTAAAATGCTTGTGAAGAATTTTTGAACAAACTTTATTTTAAAGCAACATTTTAATGAATTTTTATTAAAAGACTACACTTAATTTTATATGAGTGTCTGCATGTTCTTGTCCGAATTGAAAATAAATTAAGATATGTCAGTGGGTGTCCGGAAGTTCTTGTCCAAAGTGTCTGCAAGTTCTTGTCCATATACAGATGTCCATGTACAGTAGTAGACGAATCCAAGCCCTCCTCCACGCCAAATAATTTTAGTTTACATAATATAAATTATAGGAAGTTATATATCAGTGAAAAGTATACTAATAATAGTGAGACGAAACAGCCATAAATGAACAAATTATCTTTAATAAATATAAAAAAGAATCCAATTAAAAATTCCAACTTGGATTCTTATCTAATTTCTACTTTTGTTTTTTTAATTATTATTTTTAGCTCTTTTTACTTATCCCACTTCACCAACTCATTTTGAGTCCATAATTTAGAAAAAAGTATCGTCCATTCCTTCGCCAGTTCCTCATTCGATAAAGTGAGTAATTGTTCGATATTTTCATAGGCGGAGGCTTCAGTGTAATTATAGGAACCTAGCACAATCATTTGTTCATCAATGATTGCCATTTTTAAATGCATTTTCCTAGATGAAGGAACCTTTACTTCAATTTGATACTGCTGAAATTGCTCCAAAATTTTTACTTGGCTTTTTTTTGTCGCTTTACTGGCATCAGTGATCACTCTCACTCGTACCCCGCGCTCCTTCGCATCAAGGATAGCTTGGGCAATCTTTGGATCTTCTATATTATAAATGGCGATGTCTAACGTCTTATTCGCTCGATTGATTGCTTGAAGTAGCAAAGCTTGTGGATCGTTTGCCATTTGGCTAAAAGCAAAACTAACTTCTCCCTGATTGAAGGCGAACGGTGAAGACTGTTTCTTCATTATTTGATCAAACAGCAAAATATTAACGAGCAAAGAGCCAATGAGTCCTATAAGTAAGACCGCTTTTGAACGGGTCATGGCCACCCCTCCTGTTGAAATTTCTTTACTATTATATAGTATGCACTAAATAAGTCGAAAGGATGTCAACAAGGCGTCTTGCTACAATTTTTCCAACAATTATATTATATAGAATCTCTAGTAAAATGTTTTCTAATTTTGATAGTAGTTATTTGCATCTTGCGAAACATATGATTTTGGGATCCTTATAGTTGAATAAAAAAGAATCCATTTTTACATACTTGATAAAAAAATGGATTCTTCTAAGCAATTTTACATCTAATTTTGCTATACGATTCTTTACCGTTGATCTGGCTACGATCACCCAGATATTTGCTATATTCTTCAAGAGTAAATTGGTTCATGTCTTTTAGAAAAATCTTTGTTTTTACGATCTTTTTAATTAAATCTGTCGGGATTCTAAAATAGCCCATATGTTCTTCATAACTTAATTGATTGAATCACAATATCATTCACAACGACTTCATTTGATAACGGATTAACAGAAATTTGACCAGATAAAAATAATAAATCTCCTACTTGAACTTTAGAGATTATAGTCCGTTTACTTTTGGCATTTTTCATATAAAAAATATTCAGAAAATACAAACTATGCTATAAAATGTTTTCTACTTTTTTCTCATTAGTAATTCCATCATTTTTAATATTTACTTTCCTAGTTAACGCACTAACTATCAAACTTACTAAAATATTTACAGTCAATGCAAGGAAACCAATGTTGATATCTTGTATGTAAGATGGCCAGTTTGGAAACAGCTTACTTAGATGAGCACCTGTAGCTGCTTGCCAACCTACAATCGAGACACCCACAATAATCCCAGCAAAAACACCTTGTACAGTTAAAGGATTTTTCTTCAAAAGGCTACATACAACTGCTGGTACAAATTGAGTAACTAGACCATAACCCATTAAGAATAATAACGTAATTGCTCCACCACCACTAAAAGTAAAGTAAAGTGCAACTAATGCAATCACTGGAACTGAATAGCGAGCAATGATACCAATTTGTTGATCGGTAGTTTGAGGTCGAATAGGTTTTACAACATTTTTCGCAAGTAATGTAGCTGCAGACATCAAAATCAATGAACCTGGTACAATTGCAGTTAATAACCCTGCTGCTCCAATAAAGCCAACGATGACTGGATTAAATGTTTGCGTGGAGATTTTAAATAAAGCTAAATCCACAGCGCCTCCTTCTAACTCTGGAACTTGCAAAATTGCTGCTGCTCCAACAAATAAAATAAATAATAAAAATAATGCATAGATAGGAAGCATAATCGCATTATTTCTTAGTGCATTTCCACTTTTCGCTGAAAAAGTAGCAACAAATGTATGCGGCCACATATAAAATCCTAACGATGTTAACATCATCGTTGAAATATACCATGAGGCGCTAAAACCTGAGTCTGGAAGTGTTAAAAACCCTGGTTTAACAGCTTCAATTGCTTCCCACATTGGTTGAATCCCACCATAATAATGTATAGGTAAGTAGATACCTAGGAATAACACGACTCCAAGAATAAGAAAATCTTTCATTACAGCTGTCCAAGCTGAGCCATGAATTCCTGAAACCATAACATAAGCAATCATTGCAATTGTGCCAATCCAAATTGTTATTTTCGGATCAATCGCTCCATAGGAAGCTTCGGAAACGATAATGCCAAGACCTTTTAATTGAATGATTAAATAAGGAATTAGCGCTACTAACCCTACAACGGCTACGAGTGTGCCGAGAATTTTACTATTATATGCCTTTTCAATAAAGTCAGATTGTGATAATAAACTATGTTTCTTTCCATAAGCCCATATTTTGGGTGTTAACCAGTAAGCAATTACATAGTTCAGCATCGCGATATTGTAAAATGCTACGCCACCTTTTCCGTACATCCAACCACTTACCCCTAAAAATGCATTAGTTGTATAAATTTCACCAGCCATTAATAAGAAAATAAAAATAGATCCGAATCCACGGCCTCCAACACTCCATTGTTCAAGGCTCATATCTTTACCTCTACTTGCCATAATGCCTAAAAATAAAGCAATCACTAAGAAAATTGCAATGATTCCAACTGAAATTATCATATTATTCCGTCTCCTCTTTTGCACTAGGATTTATACGGTGAACTATAATCATTAAACTAGTTCCTAAAAAGATCCATAAAACCATCCAAAATAATAGAAACGGAAGACCCAAAATATAAGGTTCGACACTTTTAATAAAAGGAATTCCTAAAGGCATTCCAAAATATGCAATGCACGAGAGTAAATAGCAGAGCCTTTTTTTTGTCATTTTCCCTATCTCCTTTTTAATCAATTATGCCTCGGCATAATTGTGTCTAGAATCGGCTTTGTGCTTAGGCCTGCACGATGCAGGTCAGTTAGCCGTTATCGCATGGATGCGATGATTTTAGGCTAACATCCCCTAAGAACTCCTTTCCGATTCTGTGACATCCGCCGGAGGCTTTAGGCCAACAGATGTTTTTTGCGCGAAAGCGTAGTGCTAACGCAGCGTCAGCAGCACCGAAGTTGGTCACTCAGTCGTTGCCACAGGACGTGGCGTTCTTAGACTGAGTTCCTCTATTTCAGCTGGTGTTTGGACATCCGCTGAAAGAAGCTTAAATCAGCATTTATCTCACCACCTATAGAGGTTGGAGACTTCTGTAGCTGACGCTTCACTTTCGGTACAAAAGACATTTGTAGCTGACGCTTCGCTTTCGCTACCAAAACACTTGCTGAAAGAAGTTAAATATATTTTATTCATTTATTAATTGCTGGAATCCGTTATCAATAAATAGACTAGTTATATCTCTTTTATCAGGAGTAAAATGAACTTGTTTTTCATTATCTAGAAAATCAATTGTGTATTGTACAGTAGCCGCCACACCTAGTTTTAAAGCATCTTCATCTAGGTCGAAGTAAACATTATGGTGTTCGGCCCCAATCCCTGCTTCGAGGTTTTGTATGCCAACGAATGCAAACACACCTGGGAAGTATTTTTCATAAAACGCAAATGATTCTGATGCCATCCATGCTGGGATTGAATGTAATGCATCTATACCAATTGCATTTTTCACGGCATCCATCGCAATTTGTGCACAATCTTTTTGATTGTAGACAATTAAATCCGATTCTTTAGGTTCTATCATAAATTCATAGGTGCAATTATGCAGGTCACAGACTTTTTCTAGGATTCTCTTAAATTCTTTTGCAGCATGGGCACCTTGGTGATCATCTAAATATCTGACTGTTCCTGAGAACTGTAAACTTTCAGGAATAATATTTGCTGCGGAACCCGAATTAATCGTTCCAATTGAATAGGTAATTGTTTTAAAAGGGTCTAGAGTATTTAACCTCATCGCTTTTAAATTGTTATAAAAATCGGTAAAACAGTCTAATGGAGCAACTGATAAATCTGGTCTTGAACCATGTCCACTTTTTCCTTTTATTAAGACATCAAAAACAAAAGAAGCTGCCATTCTTGGGCCTGGTTCAACAGATATTTTCCCAGTCGGAAGATCAGATTTTAAATGGATACCCCAAATTCCGTCTCCTCCAATTTCGTGTAATCGTTTACAGAGATTATAAATTCCTCCGCCCATTTCTTCCCCTTGTTCAAAAGCGAGAAGCACTCTCCCTTTAATATTGTCTAGGTGTTGAGTTAAGATTTTCGCTACACCTAAGAGCATCGCTGTATGTCCATCATGCCCACATGTATGAGCTGCTTGGTCAGACTCAGAAATTACTACTTTCTTCTTTTTTAAATTATTTTTCTCTTCCTTCATCGGAAGTGCATCTAAATCTGCCCTAAGAATTAAAGTTTTTCCCGGTTTTCCTCCTTGAATATAACCAATAATTCCGCCATTAGGGACCATTTCATAATGAATGCCTAATTTAGTTAACTCCTCTGTAACCACTCTCATTGTTCGCACTTCTTGTAATCCGATTTCAGGATGTCTATGGAGATCTCTTCTTATCTCAATTACATAATCTTCTATTGCTTTTGCAGCTTTTAATGCACTAAGCTCAAATTCAATTGTTTTCATTCTCTATACACCTCTTCCAATTGATTTTTAGATTCGATTTCTTGAAATTCTAATGCGATTCTTTCAAGCGCTTCTTTTATAAGTGGTCTTGGTGATGGGATACAGATTCTTTGGAAGTCTTCACCTTCAATTCCAAACAAGTGACCATCCTCAAGTAACACATTGGCTTTGTTATAGATACGATCATGAACCTCTTGAGCCGGAAGACCATATCCACTAAAGTCCATCCACATCACGTATGTTCCTTCAGGAATCCTAACTTTGACTGTAGGCATTTTTTCAGCTAAGTAATTTTTCACATACGCCATTGTGTCGTCCATATAGTCTGTTATTTGCTCTAACCACTCTTCTCCTTCGTTGTAAACAGCTATCAGGGCTGCAATTGTAAACGGTGATGGTAACTGCATCCCCATTGTGTCACTAAAGTTTTTTCTAATTTCTGGGTTAGAAATAATAACATTTGTACAGTGCAGACCTGCAACATTAAATGTTTTGTTGATCGCTGTGCACGTGATGATATGGTCGGTACTTTTTGCAACTTTTGCAATGGGTATAAATTTTTGTTTTTTTCTAATGAGATCCCCATGAATTTCATCAGCTACAATAATCACATTATTTTCCTCGCATATATCTGAAAGCCTTTTTAATTCCTCGTATGCTAAAATCCTTCCCGTCGGATTGTGTGGGTTGCAGAGAATGAACATTGTTGTATTTTCTTCTTTTGCCTTGGCTTCAAAATCCTCAAAATCAATTGTGTAATACCCTTCTGCGTCATATTTCAACGCATTATTTCGAACAACTCTTCCATGTCCTTCTATCACAGCTGTGAACGGTGGATAAACAGGACGTTGAATGATGATGCCCTCACCAGGTTTAGTTAATGCTCTTACGGCTATATTCAAGGCATGTACTGTTCCAGGGCTGTATACAATCTCTTCTCTTTTGATTGTCCAATCATGTCTTTTTTTAAACCAATGCTGAATTGATTCAAAGTACGCATCTGGAAAAACAGAATATCCAAAAATTCGATGATCAACTGTTTTATGTAGTGCATCTATCAATGGTTGCGGTACGGGTAAATCCATATCTGCTGTAAATAGTGGAATGGTCTCATAGTCATACCTTTCTGTATAACCCATTGTTTTGATTAAATCTTCGCCATCCCATTTTAAGGAATAAGTATTTCTCCGATTAACCACTTCATCAAAATTATATTTCAATGGTCTCCCCCTCTTGTTGTGTCATCTTTCTACTTAATCGCAATTTTCGACACGTTTAGATTAAATTTTTCTCAGTTTAACACCTTAACTGTAAAATCGTCAATATTAATTTCAGAATATTCATAAAATTAATTAGATTCAAAACAAAAGTTAAATATAGATTTCCTATATGTTAAAATGAAGTTAAATTCGCTACCAATTATGGGGATGGTGATGCATTGTGGATAAAGAGAAGGTTTTTTATGAGCTAATGGAAACGATTTACGAGACATCTAGGCTTATTAGTTCATATGAAAATATTCCAAGAAAATATGGCACAGAAGATGAATTGTATATGATAGAAGTTCATACACTCAACTTAATTGGAGATCAAGTAAAAACTACTACTTCTGAAATTGCAGAAATTAAAAATTGCACAAAAAGTGCTGTCTCTCAAATGGTTGATAAACTAATTAAAAAAGGTTTAATAATTAAATATAGAAATGTGGACAATTATCGAGAATTGAATATTGAATTAACACCAAAAGGCAAAATCGTTTATGCATATCATAAAAATCTAGATTTAGAGGAATATCGGAGTCATTTGAAGAACCTTGAGCAATTTACAACTGAAGATTTTCAAAAGTATATAACAATCTTAAACTTAATCAATCAAAGGACACAAAGCGTGCTAAATGACAAAAAATCGAAGGTGTAGTTAATTATCTTTACTACTATACACTATTGGATAATATGGCAGAAAAGGAGGGTCTCAAAGTCTAAATTTGAACTTTGAGACCCTCCTTTTTACGTTATAAAGCTGTCATTTTTGCGCGAATATGGTCATAGCCTTTTTTAGATTCTCTGCCACTTGTTTTCCCTCCTGGTGGCCGCTTCTGCTGCAGTTCCCCCCTCATTTCTTTAAATTAACATAGTATATTTATAATTTTCTGTTGAGCATCTTGGGCTTCAGGGATTGGCATAACAACAAACACATGATTCATTTTAGGATAAACAAAAGTATTGATTTCAATTCCCTGTTCTGTTAGTTTTTCATCAAGTCTTATTGCATCTGGATATAAACATTCGTGTGTTCCTATAAAATGAGTAATCTTCCCAAGTCCTTTTAAGTCACCGTATATTGGACTAATCAATGAGTCTTTTAAATCTTTATCAGCTGCCCAAAGCTTTGTAATGACTTCCATTCCTTCACTAGCTAACATCGGATCCTTTTCTTCATATTCAGATATAAGAGGATTTTTAAAACTCATATCTACACATGCTGATAATAAAATAATATCTTTCGGTTGAGACAAATTGTTCATTTTTAAAAGATGAGCCAGGCCAAGTGCTATATTACCGCCTGCCGAATCTCCCATAATCGTTAATTGATTCGAATTTTCAACAGTTGCAAGCATTTCTTTATATAGGTTTAAAATTTTTGGATACGTATCTTTATAGTTAAAATGAGGTACTTTAGGATAAATGGGAGCAATTATTTTCGCATTCAAAGATTGCGCCATTTTATCTAAGAACCACCAATGGAAATTTAAAGGTTGATTCGTCCAAGCACCCCCATGAATATATAGAATCACTTTTTGTTTCAGGGACTCTTGGTCATTTAATGTGAAAACCTGTATGCCCTCAAATGCCTGCTCCTTAACATCACTTAAAAATTGAACATCATCCCCTATAACAATGGCTTACTATTTTCAGTTCCCATTTGCTCTACAAACTGTTTAGTGTTTTCAATACTAGAAAAACTCTTTTTATTACTTTCGGAAGTTAACCATTTTTCAAATTGAACACTTTCTTCTGAACGTTCTCCGTTATAAATTTCTAGACTCATTTTTGATTTTCTCTCCTTTAAACATTTTTATTGTTCATCTTGTTGTTTCATAACATGGTATGATTTGAAATAGCCTTGTATCGCTATCAAAAGTATTTAACACGTTGGATAGAATGTCTTCATTGAACGAAGGCGTTTAAGATCTATACTGCATCTGGTTACTTTATTTACAGAATAAAGGTTGAACTATGCTTCGAAGTCAAAATAAAAAACCTTTTTCATCTCATAAAAAAAGTGAAAATGGGCCTCCATTTCAACTATTATAACAGACATATTCCCAAAACTTTCCTATTCTATACTTGATAGCCATGCTTCTTTTAATTGTAGTTGCTCAAACTCTTTACGTTTCTGTATGTAATCGACTTACTTCCCTCTTAACTCGAATTTTTATAAACCTAGATACAGAACAAATGTTCCCCACCCGTAAAATTAGCATTTTTCTTGAAAACTTTTTAACAAGTCAACGAGCTAAGCATTCACGCTAACATAATTTTCGTTAGAAAGTGTAGTGCGCACTCCCCAATCATACTAAGCCTTCTATGAGATTCGTGATCCTCAGGCCTGTGCTTTGCCTTCAGCTTCCTTCTGATTCCACGTACCACAGACACCCTTGCTATCGGCTAACCAATGCTGCTGTCTCTCCGCTTCTGAAGCTTCCCCTCTATAATTCCTACGTATGCCGACCGTACAATAAAAAAGAGACGAATTTCTTCGCCCCGATCCATCTTCCCAAACACGATTATCCTTTTATTTAAAGGGAGTCCTCGATTTATTGTATTAATTATGCCTTAACTTCTTTTCTTTCACTATAAACAAGCAAGAAGATCTTTTTATTTGGCTATTTTCTCAAAGATTGTTGCTATTTGTTTGGCTATCTTCTTCTACTAAAGACCCAATAGTTTAAGTACAATGTTTCACAATCTTATTCTATCTTTTTCACTAACCCACCCTGAAATCCCAACAAAACAATAGAGGGACTACTTCTTTTTTGAGGAACCCATCAGTAGGTAAGCAACTATATTTAGTTGTATTTATAAATACTAACGAAATAGTTTCCTTCAGGAAAGTCACCTATATATTCTAAACCATTCCTTGAATAAAACTGTTTTAACTTTTCATTTCCAGCCCAACAGTCTAAATATAGGGTTTTATTTAATTCTTTTGCAAAAAAACAAGCAAATTTTGTTATAGCGGAACCAATGTTTTTTCCTTGAAACTTGGGTGAAATGGCAATTTGAGATAGATACTTACCTTTTTCATCAAGGGAAAAATGTTCCTATTATTTCTTCCTCTACTAATAAAACGTACAAAAAGTTATTCTTTAATTGGTTTATAATTTTATTTTTATCCCAAGGGTATTCCCATTGGTGTATTCCTTTTTGTTGTAAATTTAAAGTAACCTCATTCAATATATACAACAATTGCGAGAAGTCATCGATTTTGGCTAATCTTATATCCACTATTTAGGTCTCCTTTCGTGGTTTTAGTTTTCAACAATTCCGCACCGTTAGTTCAATGAGAAAGATCTGCCTATACTACTCAAAAATCTTCAAGTAAAGCACCCCGTTAGCCATCCATGTAGCGCTAAAACCAGTGATACACCACAGAGAATGAAAGATTATTTCGTTCTTTCATGGGAGTTGAACAAGACGAACACAACCTTTTTACTATATTATCAATTGTATCCTTCTTTATCGTAAGTGTTCCTTGTAAGATTAAGCTTTGGCATATAAGTACCCCCTCCTGCTACCATTTTTTTTGTTTCAACATCATAAATTGCATATCTACCTCTAAATTCTTTTTCTGTGTCTTTAAAGGAATAAAAGAAATAAACTTGCCTATCAGGGCTAACGGTCTGATGGTAGTTGATATCTATATCGGGGTAGGTACGAAGAATATTGCCATCAATAGTTATATAATTTAATCCTTCCACCTCTTTAAACAATAACTTTTTCTTAATATTTACAGATGAGTCGGAGATTTCTTTAAAAATAGCAGTATCCAACTCTTGCTTTAATTTCTGCTTATATCTTTGATGTACAGGATACTTAAGGTCCCTTAATGCCTGATAAAATTCATCTACAGTTTCATCAAAAACTTTTTCCTTATTTGCAGGATATAAATATTCATTCTTATCTGATGGTGTAGTTTGTGCATAAACAGGATTTCCTAATAACATAGAAAGACTGAACGAAAAAATAACCATAGATAAACTGATTAAGATTGGATTTTTCATTTAGGTTACTCCTTTTTAGAAGTAGCGTATCCTAAATGTTCTTTACTATTCTGTCAAGTTAGTATCATCTTGTATCCAATTCAGTGGCCGTTAGTAATAACCATCAATTAATTCAAAACGTATTAATAACAGTCCAACGGGAATAATATTGGTAAAATGGAGGGTTCGAAAGATGAAAAGAATTTTTGTATTAGTATTAATAGCTTTTGCTACCTTGAATTTAACTGGAAATGTTGTTGGAGTCTTTGCTAATAAAGACAACGAAAAATTTAAAGATATTTATGAGAGAAAGGTTCCCCAAACATTCCATTATAAGTATGATTACGATGAACTTTACCAGTTCCTTAATATAAGTGAAAAAGAATACAGGTCTGAATGGAATAACGGAAAAACGATATCTGAAATTGCCGAAAAACGTGATATCTATCCCCAACAATTGATATTTTACCTAGCAGAAAAACAATTTGAAGCACTAGATAAAGCATTAAATAATGGGGAAATTGACCGTTACTTTTATTACGATTATGCTATATCTTATATGAAAAATGATATTATTGAGTTTATCGATCGAAATCCAAATAAATTAGGATTAAAATAATACATTCATTCAAATGATGGTGAAAAAAACTTCCTAAAACCAGGTTAGGAACAAAGCGCCAAAACAAAATACTCAATCTTCAATAGGGTATTTCGATACCTAACTTTGATTTGGGAATGCTTATAAGATTTATTTTGTATACTTTATAAATCTTTGTTGACGAAGCACCCGTAAGTTTAATAAAGTAACTCAATGATATTAACGCCCGTTTTATAAGGCCACTAATGGATTTTAATTGAAGAAGTTAGTCAATTGAAATAGCTATTCTGACTAATATGTCAGGTGTTTCTGTATCTGCTACTTTATTATATATCCCCAACAAATACTGCAAATTATTTTTTTCAAAGACAAAAAAATTAAATAATCGGTCTTCGAAATAAATACCTTTGGTACCATCCTGAAGTGTATACTCCTTACCATTAAAGTTCAGTTTATTTTTGAAGTTCAGTTTATTTTTTGAAGGACGAATGTCAATTTTAAAGATATTTTCTCTTATATCTTTGTTAACAAACCTGATTTCTAAGGAATCATGAATCATTTACATTATAGTTCTTATCTTCAACAAACCTTCCAAATTTATGTGTGAAAGAAATTGAAGGTAATATTTTAGGTAACTTTACATCACTTTTAAAATGATTTTCAAATTCCTTTACTGCTACTTTTACAGATTTATATCCAGCTTCTGTGTACCCCTCCTCAAAAGAAGGTGGAGTATCGTTCGGATTTGCATTTACTGTTCCGTAATACAATCCACAAATAAATATACTAAATACAACCAATAGAAGAGGAATAATTTTATTCAATTTCATCACCCCTAAATTATATTTAGAGTTAGTGTGTCCTGTTCAGTTTACATTAATTCCTTTTTCGACTATCCTGCGACGTTAGTGAAATAAGAAACCCTTTTAACATTAAAGCAAGTGAAAGCAGATCCATAGAAAGTAAAATTAAAGCTTAACAATCATTTTTCACTAAAGAAGTCGATTTGCTAAAAAAGAAATCGACTTTTTGTGTTTATTCAAAAAGACGATCTTAAATCAGTGCATAAAGTTTTTTCAAGATAAATTCACCTCTTTTCTAATCTTCCCGAATTAGAAAAGTGTTATCCATCCTTCTTCAAGTAAACTGCTCCGTTAGTAAAAATACGTATCCATTAGGAACGCTAAGGAATGATTTTTTATGCAAAAAATGACATATCTTAAAGCGGTGTCATTTGTCAGTTGTTAATAATAATTTTTCAGTTTGTCCCTCCCACATTATTTCCACTTCAATTTCATCATCCTTTTGGATAATTTCGCAGTTTCCACAAGTTATATTTTTAAATTTAACGGCTCCAAATTTCAATGGGCTTTCCTCATCGCTACTTCCTTGTCCCAAACTGTTATATTGGATTTTATAGTCTATCGTTTCTGGTGCTTTGTTATCTCCTATATATTTAATACTCCCAGCAGTTTGTTGCTCAACATCGTTTGTAACTACTACTTCATAAAGAATGTCCCAGTTATCTCCACTTCCTGAAAAACTATATCTGTCCCCATCCACACAGCCACTCATTAATAACACTAAAGTAACCAATAGTAAAATCTGTTTCAACACAATCCCTCCTAATGGTTTTTAATATTCGCACTATTATTCATACGTAAGTTTGACGATATCTATTGGCAAATGTTTCTAACTATAACAAAATTTTATTGAACTAACCTGCTCCGTTAGCCATCCATGAAGCGCCAAAAATCAACACTTCACCACAGAAAATGAAAGATGATTAAGTTCTTTCATGGGAGTTGAATAGCAACAATCTTTTCGAAAACAGCCTTTTATTTAAATGTTTCTAAAAAATTGAGTTCTTGTGCTTTTAAGGTTTAATCTATACTGTCCGTGGCTCTTTGATAAGCATTCAATCGGCCTTCCATTTATGTACTATTACAAAATATAAAAAAGTTTGCAACGTCTATAGTCCGTGATTACTCACTTCATGACGTTGCAAACTTAACCGATGACGGTCCTTGAACCATATTTTAAACTTATTGTGTTATGCGTGTACCTGCATTTCCGTCTAATGCAGCTACTGCTTGATCTATTGAACAGATGATGGACTCTTTCCCTAATTTTGCAAATTCGATAGCTGCTTGCATTTTTGGTAACATACTACCTGCTGGGAATTGTCCTTCTGCAACATACTGTTCAGCTTCTGCTACTGTAATACGGCTTAATTTTTGCTCATTTTCTTTACCAAAATTGATATAGACATTTGGTACATCTGTTAACATCATGAAAACTTCCGCATTCACTTGTTGTGCAAGCTTTAATCCTGAACGATCTTTATCAATGACTGCTTCAATACCATGTAATTGACCACTGTCTTCACGATATACAGGTATACCGCCACCACCAGATGAAATCACAATCGTTTCATCAATTAACCGTTTAATTTCATCTATACCATGAATCACTTTTGGTTCTGGTGAAGGGACAACGCGTCTATATCCCCGTCCTGCATCTTCTGCCATCGTAAAGCCTTGTTCTTCTAAACGCTGCGCTTCTTCTTCTGAGAAAAATACACCGATTGGTTTAGTCGGATTTTTAAAAGCTTGATCGTCCTTGTCCACTTCAACCATTGTTAGCAATGTCACCACATTTGTAGCAATGCCTCGTTCTTTAATGTGGTTTTTTAACGCTGTTTCCATCATATAACCAATGAAACCCTGTGATTCTGCGTTACAAACATGGATTGGTAGTGGTTCAATAACATTTTTAGCTGCTTCATTTTGGGCAATAATATTCCCCACTTGCGGACCATTGCCGTGTGTAATGACAATTTTATGCCCCGCTTCTCGAATCTCTACCATATGGCGTGTTGCCGACACTACGTTTTTGAATTGATTATCATAAGTTGCTTCTTGTTTTGGCTGTAAAATGGCATTACCACCCAAAGCAATAACTACACTTTTCCCCATTTCTTTCACTCCTTAGTTAATGACATGTAAATGCCATATAACGTATCCATCCCAGATGATGATCCTACTTCTATAAGCCTGTTCATGCTTTCTAAAGATGGATCATGTTGCAATGCTGTAATCTTCGAACTAAATACACCTTCTATAGCACAGGTTAAGAAACGCTTACTGACAATGGTTGTTAAAGGTTCCTTGATAAGAGCTTTTAGTGTTTCTAGATGTTTATGTTCGATAAAATTTTTAATAAAATGTCCGTACAATATGCCGACTAGTATATCATCACCTGTTGGTGTTAAACCTTGTCCACGTCCAATAAAATAACGGAATGTCTCGTCAAGATTTTGGGTTGGATCTTGTAATCGATTAATCAAGGATAATACACGTGCTCGTTCAAAATCTGATGATTCATATGATGTAAATGAAATGTATTGAAAATTTTCTTTTAATTTATTTATATTTGCATGTTCAAAATCCATATATAACGGTAGTATTTTTACATTAAACACCATTTCGAAGCGGTTATGAAAAAGACGATTATTACGAAATATTAATGTATCGCCTACCTTAATATTGGTCTTTACTGTTTGTCTCGTTTGAGGATCAAGCAAGATCCCGAATGGAAATGTACCATTTTCATCGGTACCAACAAATATCAATTCTCCATCTTGATCAACCATATTTAAACCTTTTTCAAACATACTGTGCACGGTAAAGGTTTTTCCTTCATTTAATAATTGAAGTGCGATTGAACCAACCGCACTTGCTTGTAAAATCATCCCTTAAAGCCTAGCTTTTCAGCATATGCTGTGATAGCTTTCTCAAAACATTCGATTGGCGGATGTACTGTACCGGCACCAATTTGTCCGTACCCCGCAATTTTATGGGCAATACCAGTGTTGATAACTGGTGTGATCCCTGTTTCAACAACTTTCCGTGCATCGATACCTAAACATGCGCCTTTAAAGTCCCAAGTTGGGATAACAAAGTTCGGATTTTCGCTAATACAGATTTCAGTCATTTGATTACTTGTTTCAAGCGCATCATTAAATCCACCCGAACCAACAAAGCGTGTTACTGCAGGTGCTGCAATCATCGCCATACCTCCGACACCGATTGTTTCTGTAATCGCTGAATCACCGATATCTGTGTTTGCATCTTCTGCTGAGTAACCAGTGAAATATAATCCTTGCGGGGTATTAACAGGACCAGTAAACCATTCGTCTCCCATACCCGCAATACGGATACCAAAGTTTTCACCGTTTCGGCACATTGCGGTAACAACTGTACCGTGTTCGATTGTACGTGCTGCATCCATCATCGCTTTACCAGTCGCCATAGCAATATTTAAGAAAAATTGGTCTGTGTCAGCTAAGAATTGGATTACTTCTGTACGTTGATCTTTTTCAACGTCATCTAATGAAGCAATTACTGGAGATAGTTCTTTTAAAAATGCTAGTGAAGCTGCAATATTACGCTGGTGGAACTCATCACCCATTGCAATAGCTTTAGCAATCAATACGTTGACGTTTAAGCCTCCATCAAATGTTTTTAAGGCTTTACTTAATACTGGACCTAATACATCTTTCATCCAGTGTAAACGATTGATGACTTGCTCATTATAAGCGCCGAAGCGTAATACTGCACCAATCCCTTCGTTCATTTGACAATACGCTTCATTACCACTCTCCTTGTTAATAACCACAAGGACTGGCATGTTAGGTGACGTGATACCACCCATTGGTCCAACTGCATTCACATGGTGACATGGAATGAATTTGATCTTATCGTTTTCAAGTAATGCACGTGCATTCTTTTCGTCTTCTGCCCATCCTTCAAAAAGGATTGCGCCAACACAAGAACCTTGCATAGGATCTGTCATGTTTTCATATTTAATTGGAGGTCCAGCATGTAATAACACGTACTCTTCTAATTCAGGAATCACAGATTTAGCAGGTACAACATCAGTTAAAAATGGTGCTGCTGCTATGATCTTCTGGATAACGGCTTCGTTTGCTTCATTGATTGTTTTGTAACCCATTAGATTGTACCTCCTTCATAATAGTTTAAGAATTGAAGTACTTTCATTAACTTCTCATCGCCACCAGCAATTGGACGCCAGTTAAATTGAACACACTCAGAGCCACTGTTTTGAATAGCTTCCGTAAAGCTTTTTAGCCCAATATTGATTACACTTGGTTTCATATTAATGAAGGACATAATTTTCTCATCGACTGCCAAATTTTCTTCTGTATAATCAAATTTTTGTACATCAACGATTGGTTGTTCCACTTTTCCGCCTACAAGTTGGATAGCTGTGCGAACCATTTGGTCGTTTGTCTTACAAATAATTGCGCCACTCTCTTTTAAAATCTCAATTTGTTTATCATAACCTTGGATGTCTTGTGCTGTACCTACAACCGTTGCAAGTACTGCCAGTTGACGACCATCTTGACGTGCACTATCCAAAATACGTCTGATTGTTGGTGCTAGTTCACTGGCCATATCTTCATGACCGCCGTTACCGATCACGTTATCAATCATAATGACTGCAGTTTCAGGGTCGTTCATAGATTTTTCAAGCATTTCGATACGTTTTTCAGGATCAATCATCGGATGTGGTTTACCTTTTGTATAAACATCATCACCTAAATCAATGATTTCATGTATGTCTGTTTTTAAAACATAGCTATCGCTTTTCTCTTCAGTCATTGTATCTTTGAAAGCATCTCTCACTAGCATAGCCGCTTCAGATGCTAATGTACCGCCTGAATAATAACCTTTAATACCAACTTGTGATTCTTTTAAAACAACGTTTACATCAGCTGTTGTCGGTTCAAAATTTGGTTTGTCACCATTTGATAATTGGACAGCTACAACCGCTGCTTCTTCAAGTGTATAAGCATGATAGATGTTCTCTTCTTGGTATGAAGGTTTGTCACCTAAAAATAGTGTTACAACTGGTTTATCAATATTTCTTAGTACGTTTAATACTTTGCGCTGTACTTCCTCTGCAGGTGGTTTAGAGATCACTGTAATGACTTTTACTTTCGGATCTTGGTTTAACGCTTTGATGCTATCTAACATCGTAATCGCACCAACTTCCGTCGATAAATCACGTCCCCCTGTACCAAGAGCGTTTGTAACACCTTTACCATAACGGTCAATAATTGTTGTTACTTCTTGAATCCCTGTACCTGATGCCCCAACAATACCGATATCGCCTTCGTTTACGTTATTTGTAAAAGCAAGGGGTACGCCGTGAATAAGTGCAGTACCACAGTCTGGACCCATCACTAATAACCCTTTTTCATGCGCTTTTTGTTTCAGTTTCACTTCGTCTTCTTTCGAAACATTGTCACTGAACATAAACACATGTAAACCTTCGTTCAATGCGTTTTCCGCTTCCATTGCAGCATATTGACCAGGAATTGAAATTAACGCTAAATTTGGATTGTTCGCAAGCTCCATTGCACGTTGCCAGTTGTGAGCTTCTTGACCTTTAGACGTATTTTGTGAATCTGATTCACCTTTTAAAGCGATCTCTACTTCTTCTTTCACTTCGTCTACTTTTTCTTCTTGATCTGTATCTACAACGATGACAATATCATTTGGCTTTGCTTTTTCTAATTCATCCGTGCCTAAGCCAGAAGATTTAAAAATGTCTTTGTTCGCTGGTGTTCCCATCATGATCGATACTTTGTTTACACCATCAATTGCAGACAACTTGTTGGATAAAAGCATTAACACGATGGAATCTTTATAAGTGTTTTCTTTTATAATTGTGTATAACATGATGATCCTCCAATTTATTATTCTGCAAATCTATTTTTTCCATGATAACGATCGTAATGAACGTCGTCTGACACAAGATAGTTGTAAATGTCGTCTACGATTTCAATACCTTCCTTATCATATTCCTTACTTCTTAATATACCGCGTTCACCTGGATAATAAATTTCTCCATAGCCCTCTGCCGCTGGCTGTGTTTTTAATTCATTGAGCATTGTTGTAATTTGTAGCTTGAAAGCATTCAAATCTGTGAAATAGGCAGGGTTAATGACGATATGAATTTGACCTAAATCGCGTCCTTTAGTTAAGTCTTGATACATAGAAGACACATGTATACCATGTGGGACTCCTAGAAGACTACCTGATAAAATATCTACCATCATCATCAAGCCGTATCCTTTTGGACCTGCAATTGGCAGAAGTGCATGAACATCTCTTGCATTCGTCGTAGGTGCACCAGTAGCATCAACAGCCCATGTATCTGGAATCGATGCATTTTTACTTCTTGCATCTAAGATTTTGCCCCATGCTTGAACAGTAGTCGCCATATCAAATGTAATGATACGGTCATCAGCAGACGGTGCACTATAAGCAATTGGGTTTGTCCCAAAATATGGTTCAGTTCCGCCAAACGGCACGACCATTGGATCTGATTGACACATACTTAGAGCAACCATATCTTGTTCTGCTGCCATTTCAACAAAGTAACCTAAAGCACCACTATGGGAGATGTTTTTCATACCAACAACGGCAACACCTGATTTTTTAGCCATTTCAATCGCTTTTTCCATCGCTTGTTTTGCTATTTGGTGACCTGGACCATTATCCCCATTAAAGACCGCAGATGCTGGTCCTGTTTGTTCAAATGTATAGTTTGGATTGGTTGTAATACCGCCTTTTGCAATTCGTTCAGAATAGTATTCAACACGTACAGCACCATGTGAGTGAATACCTCTATGATCAGCGTATGTTAATACGTCTGCAACATCATGTGCTGCTCCTTCATTTAATCCCGCTTTCATAAACTTTTGCTTCATTAAATTAAATAGTTCTTCTTTAGATACACGCATCTTGTTTACTCCTTATTTAATTAATATTTTGTGTCAGATTCTAAATAATCTAGAATTTATTCTTTTGTAACTAAGATGCCTAATTTATCTTTGGATAACTATCGGAGATACTATACTCACTTTTTATAAATCAATATCTCTGTTTGCATCTTTAGAATAAATGTATGAGAATGGTTCATCTAAACCAATCGCATATGTTGCTTGCGGTACATAAGCGCCCATAAAGATATAATCACCTTTATCAACCGGCATCCATTCGTTGTCTAAGTTGTACATGCCTCGCCCACTTAAAACATAAGCGCCGTGTTCTTGAACGTGTGTTTCAATGTAACCATGTGAAGCACCTGGTTTGAATGAAAGAATATGAATGTTCATGTCATATCCGATTTCTTTTGGTAATAAGTCTTGGATTAATACTTCTTTCATACCTTCATATGCCTCTTGTTCGATGTCGTTCACATTACCTGTAACGACTTCTGGTGTATACCCTTTAAGAGGTTGATAACGTTTTTTGTATAAGAATAAGCGGCTATCTTCACCGTTATTATTATTTTCAAAAGTCAACTGTAAGTGGGGCGGTACATATAAGTACCCACCTTCCGTTAATTCGTATTTTTTACCATCTGCATAAGCATTAATTTTGCCATAAACAACATATACAAATGATTGAATACCATCACCAGCGAAACCAGTTTTGTTTCCGCCTTGATTTTTTACTGTTACTAAGTAATCTACAAATCTTGCACCTAAACGTGGGGATCCTAAGATTGTTACGTCACAATCTTTGAAACCAGGTACAACATTATTAACTAAGCCATCTGGTGTGATTACCGCATAATTGTCTTTTTTAATGACAGAACGTGTTTCTAATAAACCTTCTCTGTATCCTTGAACTTGATTTAAGTAACCCATAAGTATCTGGCTCCTTTTTCATTATTTTTATTCTTTATATGCTAGTTCATAAAGTACATCGCTTAATACTTCAATACCTTTAACAAGGTCTTCTATCTTCGTCTCTTCACTAATGTTGTGACTAATTCCATCAATAGAAGGTACAAACAACATCGCCGTTGGAACAAATTGAGCAAAGATTTGTGAGTCATGTCCTGCACCAGATGGCATCACTTTATATTGATCCCCTACATTGTTCTTTGCTGCTTGTTCAATGATTTGAACGATTTTTTTGTCCATCAATGTTGGTGCCTCATCCATCCATAAATTAATGTCGTAAGTCATGCTATTTGCTTCAGCGACTAATTTAATTTTGTCTTCGATTTCTGCTGCAAAATCATTTAATAGTTGCTGATCAATATGACGACAGTCTACTGAGAACGTAATTTCACCAGGAACTACATTTACTGTGTTTGGTACAAGTGTGACATGACCGAACGTTAAAACAAGTGGTTCCCCAATTTCTCTAGCACGTTTTGTTAAGTCAGAGACAATTTCACTATAGGCAACAACTGTATCACGACGTAACGACATTGGCGTAGTGCCAGCGTGGTTTGCTTCACCTTTTAAGTTGATCGTGAAGCGTTTTTGACCAACGATGCCATTAACAACACCGATTGTTTTGTTTTCTGTCTCTAACACTTTACCTTGTTCAATATGAATTTCAACAAATGCTTTAATGTCATTACGAACGTCAGTCGTTTTTCGATAATCGAAGCCTGATTTACGCATCGCGTCTTCGAACTTAATGCCCTCAGCATCTGCGATTGTGTCAACATCCGATTTTTTAGCTAAGTTAAAGAAGTTTTTGCTACCCCAGAATGTGTAAGGGAATCGACTACCTTCTTCTTCTGCAAGCGATAATACTTCTAATGAGCGTAGTGGTTGGCCATGTTTAGCTTTTAAATATTTCACAGCCACCAGTGCAGCTAAGATACCGAATTGTCCATCTAGATGACCACCTTCAACTACTGTGTCGATATGTGATCCTGTTAAAATGGTTTCTTCCGGATATTTACTTCCAACAAGACGCCCAGTTAAGTTACCTATATCGTCGAAACTTGCTTCTAAGCCTTCTTCTTTGAATGTTGCTTCCAGCTCACGAACGGCTTCATTCCATTCTTGAGAATATAATAGGCGTGTAATCCCACCTTGTTCTAAACCACCAAAACTTGTGAATTTCTTATCTAAAGATTGAAAAGTTGATTGAATATCCATTACTCTTTCACTCCTTCCTTCTAGTACACTTTTATTATAGGTCCATACTCATAACCATTCATTGACACAATGAACAATAATGGATGGTCTTTTTATGCACTTTAGACAAATAATTTTTCATAAGGAGCAAGTAGCTCGGAGTAAATAAGAACGCTGTTAGCTATTGATTATGGAAAGGGTCTAAGAAGGCGTGTGAGTGGAGTAAATAATCAATTTTATCCTTACTAAAAAACAAAAACCACATGGTAAATCTATGTGAAAACTTAGATTTACTATGTGGTATAGTCATTATTAAAATGATTAGAGGATAAAAGATAGCCCGAGTGTCATGATACATACAAGTAAGAGCAAGCCTAAGCTATATCGTATTGTATATTGAAAGATTTTTGACTCATTCCCGGTTTGATTAACGGCGGCTGCTGCAATAGCGATAGATTGTGGTGAAATCAATTTTGCTACGCTTCCCCCAGCAGTATTAGCTGCCATTAGCAATGATGGTGAGATGCTGATCTGCGTCCCGGTAACTACCTGTAAGCTACCGAATAGTGCGTTATTATTTACAACCGATCCCGTTAGAAAGACACCAATCCATCCTAATACTGGACTAACAAATGGGAAGAATTCACCCGTTTTGGCAAGTGCAAGTCCTAGAGAGGTGCTAAGCCCAGAGAAGTCAGAAAGATTTGCAAAAGCCATTACAAGTACGATTGTAAAAATCGGTAACCATAGTTCTTTAATCGTGTCACCGAGCAAATGAACGGTTTGTTTGATGTTTAACGCAGGAAACAGGACACTCGTTAAAATGATAGCCAATAAAATCGCCGTTCCCGTTGCCGAAACAAAGTTAATATTTAAGATAGCTGGTATAGAATTGGCTTCTGTTACGATCGGTGGTATACGCATGATTTGATCATGTAATCCGGGAATTTTCAATGCGACAGTCGTAAAATCAAGTGCACCACCATCTACAAATAATTGTTTAAATGCAGGCAAGCTCCAAACGGCTATAACACCAGTGAGGATATAAAATGGTGACCAAGCTACCAAAATCTCTTTCATAGAATAGTTTTTTAAATTTCCTGATAGTTCTACCCCAGGTTCATGGTAAATCGTTTTTGGTTGCCATTTCCTTAAGAATAAGGCTAAAACCACCATACTAATTAAAGAAGGAATAATATTCGCAAGCTCTGGCCCAATCGTAGTAATCGTAAGTAAATGAAGCCCTGAATAGACACTACTGACGACCAAAATGGCTGGGAATATCTCTTTTATTCCTTTGATACCATCTAAAATAAAGATGAGGAGAAAAGGAACGAGAAATGAAATCAAAGGTAAAAGATAGCCTGTCATTCTTGACAGTTCTAACGTTTCCATCCCACCGACTTCAGCACCAGTAATGACTGGAATTCCAACTGTTCCAAATGCGCCTGTAGAGGCATTGGCGATTAGGCAAAGTCCAGCAGCTTTAATGGGATTGAAACCAAGCGTCACTAGTAAAGCTGCACAAATAGCGATTGGAACACCTAATCCGGCCGCTCCTTCCAAGAAGGCATTAAAACAAAAACCAATAAGCAATAATTGAAGTCGTTGATCCTCGGTAATATTCGCTATACTCCCTCGGACGATCTCGAATTTTCCAGTTTTCACAGAAATTTTGTACAACCAAACAGCCATAATGACGATATAACCGATGGGCCACAATGCTTTAC
The DNA here is from genome assembly GCF_042267565.1 of Lysinibacillus sp. NPDC056232. Taxonomy (NCBI): domain Bacteria; kingdom Bacillati; phylum Bacillota; class Bacilli; order Caryophanales; family Bacillaceae; genus Lysinibacillus; species Lysinibacillus sp. NPDC056232. The sequence goes on from NZ_JBHJTF010000002.1 coordinate 143,718, forward strand.
CTGTTCCGAGAATAATTGCTCCAAACGCTTTAGTTATCGGCATATCGAAGACTCCGACTGTAATGATAATGGTAACACCTAAAGTTAATGCTGCTGCATAAATCCCTTTTAATTTAAAGATTGTTAAACTAAGAAGAAATAGGAGTATAGGAAGAAAGGCTATGATGCCACTCACTATTTCATTTCCAAGTGGATTGTATTGTTGATCCCACATCGTTATCACTTCTTTCTAACGTAGTTATTCTTAGCATGGTTTAGTTGTGCAAAGGTGAATTTCTTTGTTCAAGCTACTTTAGCATGCTATCCTTGTTGTAACCCGCTTTTCAAAAAACAAAGCATCACGTAGAATATTCTGACCTAGTTCAAGCATATGATTCTCCTTTACTATTTCGAAATAAAGAATTATACGTATAATAACTTTCAAAAATAGTATACAATCAGAGTGATAGGTTATCCTTGTAGCATCTCACATATTTAATTCATATTTTGGCTTTTTCTAACAAATATAAAGGAGATGATTCTTATGACAACATTAAAAGAAATCATGTCTGTCCAACAATTTTCTGATTTAACATTATTAAATGATGAGGGAGATTTAGAAAGAGAAGTAGAAATGGTCGATATTACGGAAACGCCTGATATTCAAAATTTCACAGCACCTCATTCATTTATCGTCACTACGGGTATGTGTTATCAACACGACCAATCCGGATTAAAGGATCTCATTCGAGAATTAAATGATATACAAGTTGCTGGCATAGGCGTTAAATTATCGCGCTTTTTAGAAAAAATTGATGATGAAGTAATAGAATATGCAAACGAGTTAAAATTCCCCATTATTAGAATCCCTGATAGTTGGAACCTTGGATCCATTACGCATCATATGTCATCCTATATCTTGGATGAAGAAACTGAAAAGTTATATTTTGCATTAGATATCCAACAAGAATTAAATACAATGCTTATGAGAGGTTTGAGCTTGGAAATGATGATTGAACGAATGAGCAGACTCCTTAGAGTCCCTGTGATGCTCTTAAATCCTTTTCATCAAATTAAATCGATGAGCCATCACTTCCAAGAACATTCAGAGCAAATTCAGAAAAATCTTAGTTACTTCAAAAGATGTGTTAATTCCAAGCAAATTTCACCTAATAATAAAGCATCTTTCCAAGAAGAACATATTATATTTGAAGTTCCAGCATTTAAATATTTTCCGTATTATTTGATGGTTTCAAATGTTAATACGCTCACTTATCCATTTAGTCTGCTTGCCATAGAACAAGCCGTAAATACACTTAGTCTCGCCATTTATAAAAATAGTAAGATCAAAGAAGCGGAACAACAAGATGTAAACCGCTTTTTCGAAACATTGATGTCTGAACATCCTGATAATCTTATTTCAGTCAAACAGCACCCTGAGTTTTTAAAAAAACACCTTATTCAACCATCCAATTTCTATCAAGTGATCGTTTGTGCGATTGATCAAGAAAGGGATGTGGAAAATAATATCTATTTGAATGAGCGCTATCAAATGACTTTTGAATGGCTAACACATAAGTTGACTGACATTGATCCTTCTATAAGTGTTTATAGGTCTCCAGGTAATCATCGGTTTACGATACTATTACAAACTAAACATCAATATTATTTAGATTACTGCAAATATATCCAAAAAGAGTATCAAAAACTTTTTAATAGCACACTGTCATTCGGTATTGGGAATGAAGTTACTGAATTCTCACATTTACCACTCTCTTATTTTGAAGCGAATGAAGCTTTTGATCATAAGTCTGAAAGTAGTAAAGTTGAATTTATAGAACTCTATAAATCTAAAAGTGTAGAAGAATTGTTACAACTCATTCCAGCCAATAAATTAAAACCGTTTATCACGTATACACTAGGTTCATTAGCCTATCCGAAAACGACAAAAGAAAAAGAACTAAAACATACATTGAAAATCTATTTGGCGAATCATTGTGATCTGACAAAGACTTCTGAAGATATATTTATTCATCGGAACACGGTAAAATATCGTATTAAAAAATGTGAAGAGATTTTAGGTCAGTCTATCGAATCGCCTGATATTTCATTGGATCTACGATTAGCATTATTTGCGTCAGAGAAAGTAAATTTTTAAACTAAAAAATCCCGCTAAAAAGCTGTTATGAATGCTTTTTAGCGGGATTCTTTTTGCCTATTTTACCGAAACACTTGCTTCCCCACCTCAATTATGAGCAAGCAAATAGTGTAGCTCCTACTCACGATGTTATCATGAAACCGGCGCTTATTCGATTGAATCCACATATACGTTTAAATGAATTCTCTTTTAGGAGACCCATTAATTAATGACATGAAGCTGCTTTAACACCCCTTCAAAGAACATCGCCGCTTCCACCCGCATCGTATGATCCTAGGGTGCAAATTGATTAGCATTACTCCCCTGAGCCCTCAGCCCCATTGGGCACCGCAGGACTCCTGCTAGTTGCCACTCAGTAGACGCGTGTCAATTGCGACGAGCCGTACGCTCTATGCCATCAGCGATTACTTCGTACAGTTGGTGCGGCAGGTCGTGACCCATGCCGTCAACCAACATTAGCTCGGCGCCCTGGATGGCAAAAGCTGTGTCCTCGCCACATGCCTGGACGAACAGAGGATCCTCTACCCCATGAATGACAAGTACTGGTACTTTTATAGTTGCCAGCCGCGGACGACGGTCACCGGAGACAGCCATTGCAGCAATTTGTCGTCCGACACTGCCTGGATCGTAGGCTCGCTGGACTTCCTCCAGAATGAGCGCCCGATAAGCATCCTCTTCAAACGGATAGCCGGTGCCGGCGATGTGTTTGGCAAAAAATAGACTGTGCGCCAAAAATCCTGCTTCATCCTCAAATGGGTTCGGCGCCGGTTTAGTCATCATCGCTATGACATCTGGGGAAGTTTGCGGAAGTGCTGGATTACCGGAACTGGACATAATGGATGTGAGCGATAATACCCGTTCAGGATACTCACTAGCTGCAACCTGGGCGATCATTCCGCCCATAGACCTGCCAACGAAGTGTGCCTGGTCAATTGACAGGGCGTCAAGTAGTCCGATAGCGTCGTTGGACATGTCATCGAGAGTGTAAGGGATATCCGGTTGCTGGCCCGACATGAGAGCAGTGGCTAGTGCGTCAAAATCCAACGTCGGATAATCGCTAAAGTGCGTTGAGCAACCTACGTCGCGATTGTCAAAGCGGATTACGCGAAAGCCCCGCGCCGCTAATATCCGACAAAACGAATCCGTCCATCGGATCATCTGGGTTCCCAGCCCGGCGATTAGAATAATAGCCTCGTCATTTTCGTTACCGAAACTGTCATAGGCCAAATTGACATCGTTGACTTTTAGGATTTTCATATTTATGTTCTCCTCTTTTTATTTTGATATCATAAGTTCTGTCATAGGCAGAAGGCGTGAATCTTCAATCGCTGCGGTCCGATGACCGATACCCGCCATGTAGTTCTGATTACTTAAAAAAGCAAGAAACGACTACGCGCAGCTCTGGCGAATCATCATGACAAGATCCTATATTTCGTCTTCGGATCCAATAAGAAACTCACCACCATCGCCAAGAAACATCACTTCACCTCGCTTTCAAGTGGTGCCGGAGCTTTTAACCACTATATCGAGCACACCCTCCCATTTCTAATTGGAATCTCCGGTGTTAGCTCAGGATGTGCTATGTAATCAACAATTTCACGAAGACGCAATATTGGTGGTAGTCCCCTGCCATAGCTGTCATTATATACGGATAGTATTCATTTCAAAAACCGCCAACCTACAACAAACATTATATTATTATGTTTGTTAATAATCAAACGTTTTCAATTTACGTTTATTTTTTTCCGAAAACAACATAGTGATGAATAAAAATAAGCAATTGAAACAAATTCAATCTCTTAAGAATGAGAAAATAAAATTAATAAATCTAGCTACAATGTATATGAATACATCAGTAACACCTATTACCTCCAAGAAGTATTATAGCTTCTCTTGTTATACCAGACCTAAGTCCTAACCAACCTCAAACATATTTTTACAAGTAGGGGGTGAACAGTTTAGTTGACGGGATCAATGTCCCACTCCCCCGTATGTTCTACTCTGGCTACTGATAGATTAAATCTAAATAAAAAAAGTTCAACCAGAAAGTCCTGGCTGAACTATGTAATACGAACGCACTCTTTAGTTGAAGAACAAAAAATTAAAAGAATTCATATAACCCATTTACAAAATAATCATATACGTTATCATTAATAATCTTTTCCCCGTATCCTTCAAAAAAAATCTCTTTATCTATTTCATTTTCAAAGGCATTGGGTTTTGGGCGTATAGCCAATGATACGTCATATCTTGGGTCTCCATAAGCTCCACTTCCCCAATCAATTACTCCTGTAATTACTCCGTTGGAAACTAAAACATTATCAATTGTAAAATCTCCGTGAATTAAAGTTTGTTTAAAGAAGTTTGGTTTATTTGTTTTAATTTTTTCTAATAATTTCTCATTTCCATCCACTTTATAATTTTTCAAATTATATTCAGCTTGATTTAACATTTGGTCAATCCATTTTCGTTCAAAAATTAGCTCTTTTGGACAAGGGGTTGTATGGATTTGAAATAGGAGTGCACCAAAATTAAATATCATTTCTTGCCGTTTCTCTTTATTTTTCTCGGTGAATAAAGCAGTCCTTAATGTCTCCCCCTCTAAAAATTCAAATAGAGCCCAGGAATCCCTTTTGTTTTGTTGTTCAACAAATTTCTTTACTTTTGGAACAGGTAGTTTTGTTTGATTAGTCAAACAGTTTAGTACAGATATTTCTCTATTAAGCCAAGAACAAAATAATTCTCCCTTTGTCCTTTTCAATGCATACAATTAGCCCAACATCAGAGGTGTAACCTTGCCGTGGAAATCTTATAGAATTAATTTTGTTAAGATATTCTTTTATTTCACTTGGAATTTCATCGATATGTATTGGTTGCATTGAGTACACCTCGTTTAATAAGCATTTTTACTATTTAATTCTTAATCTATAATCATAATCCCTTCTTCACTTAACTGCTCCGTTTGTGAAGTATTTATTTTTCTATGTATACTCTTTCTAGTAAATTGGAAATAATTCCTCTATAAAATAAAAATCATATTTTTGGAGGAATATATTTTGTTAATGCCAAAAGCATGGAAACATATGAATCTGAAATAGATCCAGCAATTTTTGTTACTGAAAGAAATCCACATTATATTAGTCTTGCAAATAAGGCATCTCATTAAACGAATATCCAGACGTGCTTGAATTAATAAAGATATACACCCCAATGCATTAAGACAGAGAAACACCATAATAAATTTTTCTCCGTTCAATTAATACTCCTGTTAGTTTAAACAAATTTTATATTTCTCTTGAAGGAATTTTCCACCAAAGCATAAAGTGTACCTGTAATACCAAAAATGATAATTGAAGTAATAATGCTAAAATTATATTTCTCCATAAAAAGAAAATCATATATTTTTTCAAAAGCAACCACCCCTATTACTCCACTAAGACAGGTGAATATTACCACTCTAAACAGTAAGGATTCTACAAACTTACTTACGACAAATGTTAGTGGTAAAAATGAAATAGGATATAAAATAAACGTAAAAGATGCCGCAACAAACAAATAAATAAGTGCATATCCCGACGTTATGATTTTATTTCCTTCTACTACATCTAATCCAAATGCTGCAAAGGAAAACAACAATCCAAAAGGTATCCACATTATTAAACAATGATAAAAAGTTTTCATACTATTATCCTCCTATGAATTTAATAATATTGACTTCATAGTAGCCAGACGAAAAAAGTGGAATAAAGTTACAAACCTTCATTTAACTACTCTGCCCTGTTCGTTCAATAAGAAAAATGAAGTGAAAGTAATTCCGGCTAACCTTTTTCAAAACCGTACTACTTTCTTATTAACGGAGCATCTTTGTTTCAAACTTACACCTAGAGAAGTATGAATTTATCCATGCTGGGGTTGGTGATCCAGTCGAAAAACACTGTTAAACTAAATACACACTAACTAGTGATTCAATCGAAAAGGCAGTAGTGACAAGGATTTGTTCCTTGTTACTACTGCCTAATTCAGTCGTTATATCGAACTCGGATTGCATGGAGTTGTATAATTCATCTAGAGAATTAGCTTCTTCATGGGAAGACCACGCTGCCTTTGGACAGCAATAACAAAACTACCTATCAGCAGGAGATGTATTAAACCTCCACTGATAGGTAGTTTTACTTTATTCATTAGTTAGGGGATTGATTGTTTTCTTCTCTTTCACCATCACGGCAAGGAAGAATAAAATCGCTGCTGCTGCAAGAAGTATTGCTGCAATATAGAATGCTAATACTTTCGAACCAGTGATATCTCCAATATAACCTGTAAGAGTTGGCGCAATAACTGATGAAGTCATTCCAAAGAAGTTAAAGATACCTAGTGCTTTGGCCATGCTGTTGGAAGGTACTGAATCCGTTACATATGTGATTAAAACTGGATCAATGGCAAGTTTACCTAATAAACCGTATAAAACTAATGCTGCATAAAGGACAGAAGGGTTAGGTGCAAATACGGTTAAACTAATTGTTACGGCTGCACCAATTAACAAGAAGATAATTAATTTCTGACGCATATGTGCATTTTTGTCAATATACTTAGAAAATATCAATGCACCAGGTACTGCTGTGACTGCAACTAAAGCAGCTACATATCCTACTGAACCTTGTTCGAATCCTTTTTCTGCGACAAGGAATGATGGTAACCATGTCACAATCATGTAATAACCATAACATGTTGCAAAATAGACGAAATAAATAACTAATTTTTTTAGCGAGAATAATTCTACGCCTTGAGATACTGTGGCTTGTGTTGTTTCCTTATCTTCAGAAGTTTCATTTGTAGCTGTTCTTTTGTCTTGTTTAACAAATAACGCAAACACAAATGTTACTGCTACTATTAAGACTGCTATAATATAAAGCATGTAATTCCATTGGATTTCAAGGCCACCTACTAATACTGATGAGCCTACTAGACCAATAACCATCCCTAATGCCGAACCACTGTTGATGATTGCATTAGAAAAGCTTTTCTTATCTTTTGGCATATATTTAGCTGATAGAGAGAAAGCCGCACCATAGTATGAGCCAGTCGAAAGACCTGCCATTAAGGCGCCTACATAAACTTGAGTGATTGTCGTGCTTGATCCAATGACGATTGCTGCTAATGCAAAAATGATAAACGCAGGGATTAATACTCGTTTTTGTCCAAATTTATCAACGAGTATTCCTGATGGAATTTGCATACCAGTATAGGCAAAGAAATAAATAGAGGCAATAAGTCCTACTTGAGTATCGCTAATATTACCAAGCGATTCTTGAATTTGTGGATATATTGGTGTAAGTATTGTACGATAAATCCAAATAGCTACCCAACCTAAACACAGTGCAAAAATGATTTTTTTGTAATAATTCGGGTCATGTTTAACTTTTTGTTCCATGCTTGACACTCCCATTTTTTTGTATTTACTTATGTTGTTACTTATGTTATTACTAACTTGATTGTAGGTTACGAGCAACTAAATAACATTGTTCACTTTGAACAAAAATAAAAATAACTTTGCACATTTTAGACAAAAGGGAATTTTTAAAATAGTTTCAATTTTGTCCAAACGTACGAATCCTATCTTTGTTTTACTGTTGAACTTCGAGGGACTGTCTAAAAAGACTAATAAAAAAAACGGATTGAGGAATTTTTTTATTTCCTCAATCCGCTTCCCTAGTAAATTTTGTTGGACATATAATAAAAGGCTGCCAAAAAATCAGATGTAAATCTGACTTTTTGGACAACCTCATTGTAAGATCCACTTATTCCCGTGAAATCGTGTTAACCTCTCTTTTTTACGATGAAAACTAGTTAATCAACAGACGCGATAGTTAACTCTATACTATTAATGCGGAATAAAACCAATTGGTGTTGGACCCGCAATTCCTAACATTACAAAATCTTTATCAGAAGTATTAGTCATACCGTGCTTTTCACCCGGACGCGCAACAACAATATCACCGGCTTTAATTTGGACCATTTCACCACATTCTGGATAAAAATCTGCTGTTCCTTCAATAACAATCCAAATATCATCCGCTTGCTTGTGCGAGTGAATGGGCAAATTTTGTCCTGGCCGCATACACCAAACAGCTCCTACAGTATTAGGTGTTTCATAGAAAATATGTTTTGTCGCTTCTTCTTCTCTAAACTCTTGAATATCTGGCCAATGGAAAATACGGTTTTTCAAATCATTTCTTGCTATTTTTTTTAATGGCATTGTATTTTCTCCTTGTTTCAAATTTCAAACTTCACCATACTCAAATGATTTAGTGTGTATTAGACAACGAATAAAAACTTCTCGGATTTGCTAGAAAAATAGCAAAGAATTATCTTTTAATAATATTTTGAGGTTTACCTTCTAAAAATGCCATCGTGTTATCGAATGCAATTCTAGCTCGCAATTCCATAGCTTCATTAGTAAGGAACCCTACGTGTGGTGTTAAAATTACATTTTTGGCGTGTAATAGTTTATAGTCTCCAGGAATAGGCGGTTCCATATCAAATACGTCGATACCCGCTCCTGCAATTTGCCCTTCATTTAATGCGTCCGCCAATGCATCATTATCAACAATCGGTCCTCGCGCGCAGTTGATTAGAATAGCTGATTCCTTCATTAATTCTAATTTTTCTTTCGAGATTAATCCCTTAGTACTTGGTAGCAATGGTATATGTAATGACACAATATCAGATTGTGCTAATAACTCATCTAATTCCATATACTCGATACCTAAATCTTCAGCTTCTGGATTTCTTCTGGATTGGTCTGAAGCTACTAATTTTGCACCAAATGCTTTAAACAAACGAGCGGTCATCATACCAATCTTCCCTGTACCAATCAAACCAACTGTTTTCCCTTTAATTTCACTACCTTGGAATGCTCCTGGGAAATGATCAGCACGAATTTCTCTATCTCCCTGAGTAATGTGACGATACACATCTAATACTAAACCAATTGTTAATTCCGCAACTGCTTGATTCGCATATCCAGCTGCATTACATATCATAATATTTTGGTTTCTAGCTTGAGTCATACCTACGTGATCAACACCTGTAAAGGCTACATTGATTAATTTTAAATTGTCATTTTGATCAATCACTTCTGTAGAATAAGGATTATTAGCAATCATAACAACATCTGCACCTTCACTACGTTTTGCTAATTCTGCGGAATCAGTTGTTTTCTCGTTGTAGTAAACAAATTCATGACCGGCCTGTCTGATTGGCTCCGCTAATTTTTGAATAATCGAATCTGAAACATTTAATGGTTCTAATAATTTAACTAACATTCAATTCATTCCTTCCTTTTTTTCAAATACGTCTGTTGATTAACTAGTGACCATAGTTTTAAAAGAGAGATTCACATTTCTGCAAAACTGTTATTCCACACAGCAAAAGGCGGATGAAATTTCAGTTTATCATTTTGTATACTTTGCACAAAAAATGTGGCATTTTCATTTTTAATCACTCCCTCTTTTTATTTTTTCTTATGTTAATTGCTTAATGTAATTGTATTATAGGAGTATTTAAATAACATTGTTCACTTTAAACAAAAACAGAAACAATATTACATGTTTTTGACAAAAGCTAATACTTAAAATAACTAAGAAATTATGCTTTATCTATCTTAATGAGTACTTTCTCTTTCAGCTCTTTGCGCGGTATTTTTGTATCTACATACAATAAAAAAGCCCGTCTACCTCTAAGGTTAACGGACTGATTCGATCTATAAAGAAGTGCTAAAGTTTCGATAATATCTATATAGTTCTCTTCAAAATAAAAGAAACATAAGTGGTATTCACCTTTTCTAATTTAATTATGAGGTAAATGACAAACGCCACTTTCACAAAAGTGAAAATGGCGTTTGTTTGGTCTGAAGCAACCATTTATAGTTGCTTTCTAAAAAATTCTTTTAGGTTTCAGATTCTTCTATATTTACTTTGTTACATTATTGAATAAATTTAGGATCTAATATTCCTAAACCACTGCCTTCCATTTCAATCTTCACTTTTGTAGCACCGTCTAAATTAACATTAACCTTTACCTTGCCTTTTATCGATCCACTATCATAAATCAATTTATTATCTGCGTAAATTTTCATATAACCTACACCGAAAGAGCCCGCCGCTAACTTTTTAACTGGTGCTAAATACGTTTCGAATCCTTTGTAATTTCCATTCGCTAAGTATTCAACTGTATGATCTTGTACTGCCCCTCCACCATGATATCCACCAAGTTGATAGGATTGTTCAAACTTTTCACCAGTACTAATAACAATAGAGCTTGGGTTATGGAAGAAGTGGTCTTCATCACTCCCAATAGGTTTTACATCTTTTAAAGAGACGAACTTTGGAACATCACCTATATATATGGATTTTGATTTTCCATCCCATGTCACTTTTTTCCCTAAAGATTCAGCAATGAAACGCATTGGAACATAAGTAGTACCTTCATAAATAAAGCCAGATTGACCCTCTTGTGGTTTTTTTTCAACCTTATCTACATAGTAATTGATTGCATCTTGAAATACGCTAATCTTTTTCAGATTGCTTGCTGCTTCCGTTGTTGAGAGGTAAGTAAAGGTTAAACCTCCTAATATAAAAAAGCCTAAATAACTTGTTACTATAAGTAGTTTTTTCATATAATCACTCCTTCATATATATAGTTATATGTAATTATACCAAAAATTACATACTATAATCCATGATATTGGTCAAATATTGACTATAAGTTATAGTATTGAAAATTAAATTATTTCTTCTCTCTACTTTTACCTGGGTATGTTATTGATAAAACTCAGAAAACCTTCTTCTGATTTTTTAAAATGTGAATTTTCATGACAATTAAGCGCATTTGTTAGACAACACTCAAGGTTTTTTGCACAAATAATGCGGCAAGTGTTGAGGTGTATGCGATTGATGAGAAATGGTGATTTATATATCTAACATACTTTCACCTGATAGATCACCGGTTGGATCATCACAAAGTAAAAGTAAGGAATTTTTGCAACCGCTCTAGCTATAGCAACTCTTTGTTGTTCTCCTCCAGAAAGCTGCGAAGGGAAATTTTTCATACGATTTGCTAACCCGACTTTATGTAAAATCTATTTAGCATCCAGAGGGTGTTTACATACTTCAGTAGCAAATTCAACATTTTCAAGAGCGTTTAAATTCGGAATTAAATTATAGAATTGAAAGACAAAACCAACTTTCTCACCACGATAGTCTGTTAACTTTTTTTCATTCAATCTTGTTATTTCTTGATTCCCAACAAACACTTGACCTGAGGTAGCCGTATCCACACCACCAAGAATATTCAAAATCGTACTTTTACCCGCTCACTCGCACCCAAGATAATGACAAATTCCCCTTCATAAAGTTTTAGTCAACGTCAAGTAACTCTAAAATAAACAACTGTTGTCGTATATTTTAGAGTTACATTTTTTTCGCTTCATTCTTGTCGAAATCTTTATCATGAAGCCATTGATCATGCAAAATAGCTGCGCTTTAAATCGATATTTAAAAGCGTTTCAAACGACCGTTTTCTGTAGCAGTTTCACCCGTACTGAACATGAAGGACCTTCCCTTCCTCACGGCTTCAAGATGTTTCCATCGCGTTTGATGTCGTTATGTCTCGGCATCATTTTGTCCAGAATTGACCGAAAGCAGTTAAATCTTTCTAATAATATAAAAGCCGATAGAATAAAATATACATTCAAAATCCCGCGAATTACAAGGTATTTTAGTAGACATAATAAAATTATTAAATAAAAAATAAAAATTGATGAGTCACGAGATGATGATGGCTATTTCACCACCACCCATACCTATCCCCAAAAGCATTTTACGTGTTCTAACTGTTCTTTCTATAAATCGTCCATAAAGCCACTCCAATTGCGGTTAGTTACGTCACACGAAGCGCTTGTCTTTTCTTCAATCCGTATAATCATCCTACTCGAAGAAGACTATTTTATTTTTTCGCAAAATACAGTTTATTTAATCGTAAATATGGTATACTTTTCCTTACCCCAAAAAAGGAGGTGCAAGTCCAATGGTGAAAAAATAAAAATGAGAAAATCTCAAATTATTTTATATTTTTTAAAATACACATGTAGATTTTCTCTTTCATAGAATGAATATCTAAAGAAGAGGAGAAAGAACATGTTAAATAAATTAAGTGATACTATTTATTATTTATCCAATCAAGAGGATAGAGAACGACCAACATTAGGATTGGTATGTGGTGACCAATTTAGTCTAATTATAGATTCTGGTAATTCAGCTCAACATGCTAACGATTTTTTACTAGAAATTGAGAAACTCGATGTACCACCTATCAAATATTTGGTCATTACCCATGCACATTGGGATCACTTCCTTGGTATGAATGAATTTGATGTAACTGTTATCGTTAATAGTCAAACAAACGAACTATTAAAAGAATGGCAAAATTATAGATTTGATGATAATTCCCTCCAAAAGTATGTGAATACTAATCAGATGAGTGCTAAGTGTATGGAGATTATACAAACTGAAATACCAAATAGAGATAGTTTTAAATTGAACTCTCCAGACGTAATCTTTGAAAATGCATTAACCATTGATTTAGGTAATAAAGTTTGCCTAATTGAAAGAATCAAAAGTACTCATACAGACGACTCTACAATTATTTATATTCCTGATGAAAAAGTTGTTTTTTTAGGTGATGCTGCATATTGTACAACCACAAATTCTCTTTATCATTTCAAGCAATCATTGTTATTGCCTATGATTAAAGACATTCAAAAATATGATGCTGAAATGTTCCTACTTGGTCATGAATCGATATGTGATTCTGATGAAATGAATATCTATTGGGAAGAGTTAACAACAGCAAGTCGAGTTGTAAAATCTACCTCACTAGAAAATGCTATTGAGTGTTTCAAGGTAGAAAATAAAAGGGACCCTAATGATAATGAATTATTTTTCATACAGGCATTTGTTAATGACCGTATAGTTCAATCATAGTAATTCTATAAATTAGTAGCCACCTCATTTAGTTGAAATGAGGTGGCTAAAAAATAACTCAAAAGTTCCTTCAAACCTCTGAGTTATTGTTTTTTATTTAGTTAAGACCTTCATATCTGCCACAATCGTCTCAACTGGTACGTCTGTGGTACCGTTATAATCCTTCACAACCACACCATCAGCATCCACTAAGTAATAACTTGCCATATGTGTGACTTGGTCAGAATTCGGATCATTCATTACTAATGAATTAAACGATTTCTTTGCAAACTGTTCAATATACTTTTGATCATAGCCAGTTAATAGCTGCCATTTGCTTGCATCGGGCACTGAATACGTTTTTAAATAATTCGTTAAAACTTCTGGCTTATCCACTTCAGGATCAACACTAAAAGCTACAATTTGATAATCTTCCACGCCTTTATCCTGAAGTGCCTTTTGCACCTCTGTCATGTTATATGTCATTGGCGGACAAATGGAATTACAATTAGTAAAGATGAACATCGCTAACCATGGCTTGCCTTTTAAATCATTCAGACTAACTGGTTTATTTTTTTGGTTTGTAACCGAAAAATTCTGTACTTCTATGTTCATTTCTGGTTCAAATTTATAGCTTCCGCAAGCGGTAAGTATGGTACTTAATGTTAGTATCAAAACGAGTATGACACTTTTCTTTTTCATTTAATTGCTCACTTCCCTTCAATTTACCATCCTTGTTTATTGTATAAATTATAGTTATTTAATACAAGATATGAGCTTATCCTTTCATTTTTTTATGCCCATTAAATGTATGTTGTAAAATTTTAGTATAATGAATACCGTCTATATTCCAGACAATTCAAACTTTTTTAATATTTTTTTAAAGCTAGTTTTTTACTATTTCGGTTATTTCCCAAGAGATCAACTATTTGTTATATAACAAAGTTTCGTTGCTTTTCAGGTTCCCCCTCATCGGATGACACAATAATAAACCTCTCAAAAATTCTCTTTCATACCCAAATCTTCTATCACATTCAAAATTATTATTATTAAACTATTATAGGAATATTATTCTTATAGACAATTCCGTTCTCTTCTATACGGTTTATTTCTACTAAATCCTTATTATTTCTATGTTATTTCCGCAATCTGAAAATGATTAAAAATTATAAAAACTCAAAATTTAGTATTGCATTATAAGAATCTTCCCCATAAAATAAATGAATATACGACGAAAAGAAAAGAAATATGTCGTCTAAAACAGAAATATATCACTTTAGGGGGAATAATAATGGCAAACATTTCTGAGCACAACAATATAGAATCAATTGATTATAATGCAATTGAAGCTATGGAATCGTTCAACATGTTCGTAAAAAAGAAAAATACCTTTCTTTTCTCGATCACAGCAGTCTTTTTAACACTTTATATTTTGTTACCAATCCTCGCTTTCCAACCTGTACTACAACAAAAAATCTTCGGAAATATTACGGGTGTTTGGGTTTATTCAGCTGGATTATTCATTATGACTATCGTACTTTGTACAGTATATGTGAAAAAAGCGGCTTCATTCGATAAAGCGGCCGCAGCAGTACTAGCTGAGTATCAGGCGAAAGGTGGAAAATAAATGAACTTCGTATCCGTTGGTTTCTTTTTAGCAATCGTTGGTTTAACGCTTGTAGTAACATATATCGCAGCGAAACGTACGTCTTCTGCGGCTGATTTCTATACAGCGGGCGGTGGTCTTAAAGGTTGGCAAAATGGCTTCGCGATCGCTGGTGACTATTTATCTGCAGCTGCATTTCTAGGGGTGTCAGGTGCGATTGCATTAACTGGTTTCGACGGCTTCTTCTTCTCTGTAGGCTATGTAGTAGCTAACTTAGTTCTTCTTTATGTAATTGCAGAACCTATGCGTAACTTAGGTCGATATACTTTAGCAGATATGCTTACTTCCCGTTTTAATGAAAAACGCATTCGTGGCGTTGCTGCGTCAGGAACAATTATCATCGTCATCCTTTATATGATTGCACAATTAGTAGGTGCAGGTGCTCTTATTAAACTATTATTTGGTATTGAGTACTGGATTGCGGTTTTAATCGTAGGTGTCATGATGACTACTTATGTTTTATTCGGTGGAATGACAGCTACTTCTTGGGTGCAAATTATTAAAGCTAGCCTTCTATTATTCGGGACAGGCGTATTAGCTACATTAGTATTAATGAAATTCGATTTCTCTCTTATGAAAATGTTTGATACGATCGCTGTGGATCATGGTGAGAAATTCCTTGTACCAGGGATGAAATATACAAGTACAATTGATTCTGTTTCAATGATGATGGCGCTTGTATTAGGTACATCTGGGTTACCACATATTTTAATGCGTTTCTTCACAGTGAAAGATGCTAAAACCGCTCGTTCTTCTATTTCATGGACAACTTGGATTACAGCTATTTTCTTCTCATTAACTATTTTCTTAGGCTTTGGCGCATTAAACTTTGTAGGGATCGATAAAATTCTTGCTGAAAGTAAAGCTGGTAACACTGCAGCCCCACTTCTTGCTAATTACTTAGGTGGTGATGTGTTAATGGCATTTATCGGTGCAGTAGCATTCGCAACCATTTTAGCCGTTGTTTCGGGCTTAGTTTTAACAGGAGCTTCTGCCATTTCCCATGATATTTATGGGGAAATCATTAAAGGTGGTAAATTAACAGAAAAGCAACAAGTAGTAGCAGCTCGTACTGGCTCGATTTCTATTGCCATCGTATCCATTATCCTTGCGTTATTTGCGCAAAACTTGAATGTATCATTCTTAGTATCCTTTGCATTTTGTATCGGTGCTTCAGCAAACTTACCAGTTATTCTCTACACAATTTACTGGAAAAAATTCAATTCAACAGGTGCTATAACTGCGATGGTAACTGGTTTAGTATCATGTTTAGTGTTAGGTGCTATGGGGCCGAATGTATGGAGTCCTGTTGAAGGTGCAGCTATTTTTGTTGGTAATCCTATCGTACCGTTAGCAGTTCCCGCGGTTATTACGATTCCACTTGGCTTTATCGCAGGTTATTTAGGCTCTGTTCTATCTTCTAGTAAAGTACCTCAGGAAGAAGCAGAACGTATTTACAAGGAAATTCGCGTTAAAGCAAACACTGGTGTATCCGTTTCTGATATCTCTCATTGATCGCTTTTAACCATCCAAATTATTGAAAAAATATCTATCAATCATCCTATCTATATTAATAAAAATATCAAGTTAAAGAACTCGATTTTTCATCGGGTTTTTTAACTTTTTATTATAAAAAATTTTCCAATTTATTTATCGAACAATACTATTCTCTTTCAAAAAAAAACGATTTTCACTGAGTAAATAGTGTTTATTTTTTATAAAAAATCATTTCCCTTTTGAAATTTTAACCATATTTTCCGCTCGGAAATCTAGAATTGACCTAACTTCATTTATTTATCAGAATTTTCCAAAACCCTTTTATTTCTTACATTTGTCTTGTATATTCTCTTTTAAGACTATTTTTCCAAAAACTATTTTTTTATAATTTTTTTCTGAAAAGTATTGCAATTTTGTGAACTCTCTCATAAAATGAAGATGTGAATTCACTAAACTAGCAAAATCAAGTCTTTAAGCAGTAAAAATAAACACAAAATGGGGAATGTTAATGGGGAACAATCAAGCAAATAAAGGCGTTGTGATTGACTATGACGCGATTGCTAATCAAGAATCGTTTAAAGCGCTTGTGCGAAGAAAGAATTCTTTTCTTTGGTCAATGACTGCGATCTTCTTAGCAGCATATATGTTGCTACCAATTCTTACTTCGTTCACGAAAGTTCTACACCAAAAGGCAATCGGGGAAATTACTTGGGTGTGGATATATGCAGCAGGGCTATTCATCATGACTTGGTGCTTTTGTCACTTATATGTAGCGAAAGCGAATAGATTTGATAAAGAGGCAAAGGCGATTATCGCAGAATACGAGAACGGAGGTGGCCGCCGATGAATAACGGGATGAGTTTTACAGCCATATTCTTCTTCGTATCCATTGTTGGTTTAACATTAGTTATTACATGGTGGGCATCTAAAAGAACTTCTTCTGCAAGTGATTTCTACACTGCAGGCGGTGGATTAACAGGCTGGCAAAATGGACTAGCCATTGCTGGTGACTACTTATCAGCAGCATCTTTCTTAGGGATCGCTGGAGCAGTTGCATTATTTGGATTTGATGGATTCTTCTTCTCTATCGGTTATTTAGTAGCTTACTTAGTGGTTCTATACATCGTCGCTGAGCCATTACGTAATCTTGGTAAATTTACATTAGCTGACATGATCACAGCGCGTTTTGATAGCTCTAAAGTTCGTGGTACAGCAGCTTTAAGCACTATTACAATTGTCTTATTCTACATGATTGCACAACTAGTTGGTGCAGGAGCACTTATTCAATTACTTTTAGGAATCGACTATTGGGTTGCCGTTTTAATCGTAGGCTTTATGATGACGACTTACGTACTATTCGGTGGTATGACTGCAACATCTTGGGTACAAATTATTAAAGCCTGTCTTTTAATGTTAGGTACAGTTATTATTTCATTCTTAGTATTAAAAGAGTTCGGCTTTAGCATTGCAACGATGTTCAAAGAAATGGAAACTGCAACTGATAGCGGTGCAGCTTATTTGAATCCAGGTCTTAAATATACAAATGGTATTGATACTATTTCAATGTTAATCGCTTTAGTATTAGGTACAGCTGGTCTTCCACATATCCTAATGCGCTTCTTTACAGTAAAAGATGCGAAAACTGCTCGTTCTTCAGTTATCTGGGCTACTTGGATTGTAGGTATCTTCTACATTCTTACAATCTTCTTAGGCTTCGGTGCAGCTAAATTTGTTGGTAAAGAAGATATTATTGCTGCAAACGCTGCTGGTAATATGGCTGCTCCACTTCTTGCGGAAGCACTTGGTGGGGACATCTTATTCTCATTCGTATGTGCGGTAGCTTTCGCAACAATCTTAGCGGTAGTAGCTGGCCTTGTACTTTCTGGCGCATCTGCCCTATCACATGATATTTACGGTCAAATTATTAAAAAGGGAAAAATTACAGAGAAAGAGCAAGTACTTGCAGCTCGTATCGGTTCCATTACAATCGCTGTTATTTCAATCCTTTTAGCACTTGGTGCACAAACATTAAACGTAGCGTTCTTAGTATCCCTTGCATTCTGTATTGCAGGTTCAGCTAACCTACCTGTAATCATCTATACAATCTACTGGAAACGCTTTAATACAGCTGGTGCTATAACGGCAATGTTAACAGGCTTAATCTCTGCTTTAGCTCTTGTTGCAGTTTCACCAAACATCTGGAATCCAGTTGAAGGAAAAGCAATTTTCGTTGGTGATCCGTTAATTATGTTAACGAACCCAGCTATCATCTCTGTTCCACTTGGCTTCCTAGGAGGCTTCATCGGAACAATGCTTTCTAAGGAAACAGATGATAAGAAATATCGTGAAGTGGATGTTAAAGCAAACACAGGTATTTCTGTACAAGACGTATCACACTAATAATAGAACAATCGCCTCGTAAGTTAACACTTACGAGGTTTTACTTTTTCTTCCGTATTCGGTACGATATTTACAAATGATAGTTGGAGGTAAGGTAACATGACAAACTCAAAAGCAAAAAAGAAACGCATGCATATAAAACGCACAAAAGGGAAGGACGTTGAAAAAAATCGTCAATCTTCCCCTTTCAGTACACATGAGCGTGTAACGAAAACGAAAAAAGAAAATATTGAACAAAATTTTACAAAGCACAGAAAACACAACCACGCTGAAGATGATTAGTGGTTGTGTTTTGCTTGTAATGAGACATTTTGATGTTTAGAAGTAATCAGTTTTGGTATAAAGTGCAACGGATACAGTAAAAGAAAAAGGTTAGGTATCCACCACATAAGATCAAAATCAAGCTTTATTGTCCAAAAAGCAATCGCCTGCAATCCAGAACAAGATGTTAGTGTCAGAGATAGTAAGGCAAATGCTCTCCACTTTTCATTTTTTATTTTAAATAGATAGAGACTAATAAAACCAGTAACTGAAAATCAATTATGCCTCGCATAATTGCGTCTGGAATCGGCTTTGTGCTTGCACAAAGAAACTCCTTTCCGATTCCGTGACATCCGCCGGAGGCTTTAACTTCTTTCAGCGGGTGTCCAAACACCCGCTGAAAGAAGTTAAAATATCTAGCGGGAAAAACGACCAATTCCATATAACTAATAATTCATTTTGATAATCCTGATATAAATACTCTTCTGGAATCAAATGAAAAAAAGTGACAAGCCAATAGAGTATAAAAAAGAAATCTGTACCTAAAAATAGCATTCTTAAAGCTTTACTGCCCCCATTTAGTTTTCTTCGTTAACGTTACCATTTAGAATACCAAGCATAAGGATGTCCACCATTTCCTGCATTGTATCCTGAAGTGAAATCATATTTCTGTTTTGGGATGCATGTTCCATCAATCGATAAAGCCCGCCAATATAGACTTCTATAAAGATCTCTTTATTAAAGGGACGTATTTTATTTGTTGCAATTCCTTCATCTATTAACGAAAAGATACCTGCCCATTGTTCATGAATAAAATCATCAAGAGTTTCCCATTGCTTTGGATAATATCGTTGAAGTTCCTCTAAATATTTGAGCTGAGCAAACTTAAAATCAGCCGGAATTAGTACAAGACTTTTTTGTAGTTTTTCTACAAGATTTAACGTTGAATCATGCAGAATTTCTTCCTCTTTCATTTTCAGCTCTTCAATTGCTAGATCAATCATTTCATTCAGTAGTTCTTCCTTTGAGGGATAGTATCCATACAATGTTTTAGTACTCATACCTAGTTGCTTTGCTAAATCCCCCATCGTAAACCGGAATCCTTTTCGTTCAGCTTCACTTATGGATACCTTTAAAATTCTTTCTTTCAACACTTTCACCTACTTCTAGGAAAACAAAAAAAGTTTTTTATTTTCCATATTTTACATTAGTGCAGAATGAAAATACTGTCAAATAAAAAAACACAGCTGCTTTTTAAAAGAAACAGCTGTATTTTTTGTTATAAAATATAAAATGTTGTCGTATTTCTTGTAATGGTGTGCACCGCTTCCTGTGTTGTAAGCCCTTTTATCGAAGCAATAACCTCTATGGAATGATTCATCATCCAAGGCGATGTTCGTTTATTGTCAAAAGGACCTTCGAACGGCCATGGACCATCTGTTTCTACCATTATCAGTTCGATTGGATATTTTTTAATAAGCTGTTGAATTTCAGCCTCATACGTACAATCAGGCGTCACAGAAATGAAATACCCATTATGAATCATCCGTTCAACTACTTCCTCATCGCCTTTAAACCAATGAAAATGCGCTTTTTTTACATGATGTTTTTCTAGCAAATCACAAACAATCGCCGCATCCTCATAAACAGCATGTAACACTATCGGTTTATTTAACTCCTTTGCCAATACTATAAACCGTTCTAACAATGCCACATACGGACGATCATCAATCGCCTTCTCCTGCCTCAAATAATAAGGCAAGCCTACCTCGCCAATTGCCACCATTTCATGAGTGTGTTGGCGTATCCAATCGAATAAAACGTCTTCCTCCACATCACTTGGTAACGGTTGTTCAGGATGAAAACCAAACGCTGCCTTTACCTTTGCATAGGCTTTCGACAGTTTCAAAGTCTTTTCACACGATGGAAGATTCATGCTAACGGCAATAACATGTTCAGCCTCCTCTAGCAAAGTAGGTACGTCATTTTCCTCATACTGATCTAAATGAATATGTGCATCAATCAACATTCTCTTCATCCTTTTCTTCTTTTAAATACGTGAATAACTGTTGCTTTAAAGCCGTAAACGAAGCGGAATGACGAATTTCTTCTTGGCGTGGCCTTGCAAAAGGTACGATTATTTCCTTTTTCATTGTCGCTGGTCGTTTCGTGAGTACAATGATACGATCAGCTAAAAACAGAGCTTCCTCGATACTATGTGTAACGAATAATATTGACTTTCGATATTCCTCCCATATCGATAAAAGCCACGCCTGCATTTCAAGCCTTGTAAACTCATCAAGTGCAGAAAACGGCTCATCTAAGCATAAGATGGGCTTATCACTAACAATGGCACGAATAAAAGATACACGCTGTTGCATACCCCCTGACAGCTCATTGGGATACGCATTTTCAAACGCTGCAAGCCCTACTTTGTCTAACCATTCCTTGGCCAAGTTCACGTTTGGTTTTCCATGAAGCTCCTCGACCATCGTGACATTTTCTACTATCGTACGCCATGGTAATAAACACGGCTGCTGAGGCATATAGCCAATCGTCCCTCTTTTTTGCTGGATATCTGTATCGTTTAATAAAATGGCACCCTTATCAATAGAAGAAACACCGCCAATTAATTGAAAGAGTGTACTTTTTCCACTGCCTGACGGACCAATAATCGCCACAAATTCCCCGTCCTTCACCTCAAAAGATAAATTACGGATGACAGGAAGAGCATCAAAGGATTTATCAATGTTTTGAATGCTTAGCATGCTGTCTTCTCCCCTTCACAACAAATTTTTCTAAAAGTCGAATAGCACTAAATAATAGTAAACTTAAACATACGATGGCAAAAATCGCTACAAATACTCGATCCGTTCGAAATGAAGATTGTGCTAATGTCATATAAACACCAATCCCCATTTTCGCACCTAGCCATTCCGCAATGACAGCCCCCATGACGCTATAGGTTGCCGCAATCTTTATGCCTGAAAAAATCGCTGGATACGCATAAGGCCATTCAAGCTTCCAAAAGGTTTGTGCTTTCGTTGCACCAATCATCTCAAAATAATGCTTCAGCTCAGGCGAAGTTTGACGAAAGCCATCCATTGCCGAAATAACAATAGGGAAAAAGCACACAAGACAAATAATAATGAGCTTTGGCAATAAACCGAAGCCAAACCAAATGATTAATAACGGTGCTAGGACAAGTATTGGGACATTCTGCGACATAATGAGAATAGGATAAAATAGCTCCCTGACAAACGTAAAACGATGTAATAGCACAGCAACCGTTAGCCCAAATGATATCCCGATGGCAAGACCTAGAAGTGCTAATTGAACAGTCGCTAAAGCATGTGGCACAAACGTCTCATACGATTGAAAACCTTCTTTCAAAATGGCACTCGGTGCAGGCAAAAGCCAATGTGGAGTATCAGCAAAACGGACAATTAGTTCCCATATGAATAAGAGGAAGGCGATAAAAATTATCGTCCTTCCTTGTTTGAAAGCTTGCTTCATCACTGGTATTTCTCCGTCAATGTACCCATTGTAATACCAGATGGCTGATATAAAATTTTCACTTGCGTGATGACATTGATCGCGCCCAGCTCAATCATCTTGTCATTCATTTTTTCAATGATTTGTAGCAAAATCGATAGTTCACCCTCCATTGTCGTTTCTAGTGGGTGAACTTCATATTTAACTCCTGAAGCGTCGATAACCGCAATCGCTGCATCGACATATGGGATCACATCCTCATATTTTTCAGTTTTCGGTATAATTTGTACACTTATTAATGAGTTTGCCATATTACTTTGTCTCCTTTTTCGGTAAAAAGTCGTTTGTAAATGCTTGTTCTGCGTTAAATTCGCCCTCTAAAACTTTGTTGTCGGCCATCCATTTCGCGTAATTTTCCCAGACAGCTAGCTTTTGCTCGCCCCATTGTGCAGCGTCGTCTTGATACTTATCTGCTAGCCATTCCTGACTTTTATGCACAAGGTTCTTATCTAAATCAGGTACCGCTTCTAGTAAAATATCAGCTGCTTCATTTGGATGATTTATCGCATATTCATAGCCCTTTGCTGCAGCAGCGACAAATGCTTTGACCGTCTCAGGATCATCCTTAATCATTTTTTCATTTGTAGCAAGTACAGGTGTGTAATAATCTAACTGCTCGCTATAATCTGTTAAATAAAGCATGTTTAGCTTTTCGCCACGAAGTTCTGCTTCAATACCTGTCCATGCATAATAAATCCACGCAAAATCAATATCTTTTTTCATCATTGTGAAGAAATCTAAATCACCAGCATTGACGATATCTAACTTATTAATATCCGCATTTTTTGTTTGCATAAGTGATTGTAGTACAGCCTTTTCAAGTGGTGCACCCCAGCCACCGTATGTTTTACCTTCAAAATCCTTTGGTGACGAAATGCCTTTCGATGCAATAGATGCGAAGCCAGAAGTATTATGTTGAATAATCGCTGCAATCGATACTAAAGGTACATCCTGCACACGAGCCTGTGTAATTCCTTCCTGATAACTTACGCCAAACTGAGCCTTCCCAGATGCCACAAGCTGATCTGCACCGGTTTCGCCAGGTAATAAAATATCAACATCTAAGCCCTGATCCTTAAAGTAGCCAAGCTTTTCCGCTACATATAAACCGGTATGATTTGTATTCGGTGTCCAATCAAGAACGACTGATACTTTCGTTAACCCTTTAGCATCCTTTTTAGCCTCTTTTTCGCTACAACCCACTAATGTTAAAAGTGCAGCCATCAGGATCAATAACCATTTTTTCATGTTGAATCCTCCAAGTAAGTAGTGTGAAAGTGTTCATGAATGAATGTCTTTACCAGCAGAAACCGTTCACGGTCTGTTTACACGTAAGGTATGTGCATGCAACAAAAGTCTGAAAACATAAAAAAACGCCCAGGATTCCTCCCAGACGTTTTACAATCAGTATCAAAAACTTTCTTTTTTTGAATAGATGTTCCCTACGCTGGTACGAGCCAAATCAGGTTCAAAGGGTCAGCGTCTATCGGACACAATCTCAGCTGGCAACTACCAGCCCCCCTACATTCTTTCCATATGAACTTTTCGTGATTATTATACCCATATCTATCACGAAATGACAAGTGGCTGTTTACCGATAGCGCTGAATTATTATTAAACAGCCACACCAAAGCACAAAGCTGATTGGTTTCAATTTACTAAAAAAGCCCAGCTCTCAAAAGGAGCTGGGCTAGAAAACTAATTTTACTTTTCTTCTTTTTTGACCGTGAACACATGTGAAATGGCACCGTCAGCAGCTATATCTACTTTAAAGGAGCCGTTGGAGTGTCGATCTGCTCGCGTTAATGCTTGTACGTCAAGAATCTCTTGCACGCCTTTTTCCGTCTCGATCGTTAGCTGTTCCCCACCAGTTACCTTAACTACAGCCACGATACGATGTGGGTTCGCTTTTAACTCTGTTAATACTTTTAAGCCGCGTTTTGCACGACTAGCCAGCTCTACCTCGGCTACATTCATTTTCTTCACCGCACCGCGCTGCGTGACAATCGCCACATAGGCCGTGTCATTTGGCGGTAAAACATTGATACCGACTAATGCTTCTCCGTCTTTCAGCGTAATCCCTTTGACGCCGCCCGTTTTCACACCCGTTACTGGTAATTCCTCCATTGGGAAACGAATAGCATAGGCAGTATCTGTCGTTAACATTAGTTCTACCTCGTCCGTCACGATACCTGCAAAAATCATTTCATCTCCCGACTTGACATTCATCGTTTTTATCGGTTTCGAATAGCGTGTTACAGCATAATCTGCTACAGATGAGCGTTTAATTTGTCCATCTTTCGTAGCCGTTAAAATATACGTATTAGCCTGTTCGAATGTCTCAAAACCGTATACAGCAATAATAGATTCATCTTCTCCGGTCGGCACAATACTTGAAATATGCTGACCAAGATCCTTCCAACGAATATCTGGTAGCTCATGGACAGGCTGATAAATATAATTGCCTCGGTTTGTGAATAGCAATAGATGATGCTGCGTATTTAAATTTTCTTCATATAACAAATAATCGGAATCCTTCATCGCAAAATCCTGACCATTCGAAGCTGCATGTGAACGTGTAGATGTACGCTTAATATAGCCATCCTTTGTGACAGTCACTACGACCTCTTCACTTGGGACAAGGACATCTAACGTAATTTTGATTTCTTCAATTTCTTGTTCGATTTTTGAACGACGTGGCTCTGCAAAGCGCTTTTTAATGTCAAGTAGTTCCTGTTTAATAACACGTACAAGCTTTGCTTCACTATTAAGAATACCTTCAAGCTTGGCGATCAGTTTATTTAGTTCATCCTGTTCATGGCGAAGCTCTGTAATATCTGTATTCGTTAATCGGTATAATTGCAAGCTAACGATTGCCTCTGATTGTACTTCTGTAAAGTCAAATTTCACCTGTAAATTCGTTTTCGCATCTCGTTTATCATTAGACGAACGAATCGTTGCAATAACTTCATCTAAAATAGAAAGCGCCTTTATCAAGCCATCAACGATATGCGAACGATCTTTAGCTCTTTGTAAATCATAAATGGAGCGGTTCGTCACAACTTCCTTTTGATGGACAATATAAGAATCCAGTAACAATGGCAATGTCATCATTGTCGGACGACGATTATGGATAGCGATCATATTAAAATTATAGGCTACTTGTAAATCAGTTGTTTTGAACAAGTATTGTAAAATCCCTTGTCCTGGAACATCTTTTTTCAGTTCAATGACAACACGTAGGCCGGTACGATCCGATTCATCGCGAATTTCTGCAATTCCTTCAAGTCGTTTATCTACGCGTTGCTCATCGATTTTCTTCACAAGATTTGCTTTATTGACATCATACGGTAATTCCGTAATAACGATTTGCTCTTTGCCACCTTTAATTGGCTCCACGGCTGCTTGAGCGCGGACGAT
Organism: Lysinibacillus sp. NPDC056232; assembly: GCF_042267565.1. Classification (NCBI taxonomy): domain Bacteria; kingdom Bacillati; phylum Bacillota; class Bacilli; order Caryophanales; family Bacillaceae; genus Lysinibacillus; species Lysinibacillus sp. NPDC056232. The sequence continues at coordinate 169,672 of NZ_JBHJTF010000002.1, forward strand.
AATTTTACCGCGACCAGTCTCATACGCCTTTTTAATACCATCGACACCTTGAATGATCCCACCTGTTGGGAAATCAGGCCCTTTAATAACAGTCATTAATTCATCAACAGTAGAGTTCGGCTTATCTAAGCGCATGAGAACACCGTCTAGCACCTCATCAAGTGCGTGAGGAGGAATGTCTGTGGCATAACCGGCCGAAATACCTGTTGAGCCATTGACTAGTAAGTTCGGGAAACGAGCTGGTAAAACAGTCGGCTCCATATCCTGATCATCAAAGTTCGGTACAAATTCAACGGTTTTCTTGCCAATATCACGGAGCATTTCCGCTGCAATTGCAGAAAGTCTTGCCTCTGTATAACGCATCGCTGCCGGTGGGTCACCATCAACAGAGCCGTTATTCCCATGCATTTCAATAAGCATATGGCGCGCCTTCCAATCCTGACTCATGCGCACCATCGCTTCATATACGGAGCTGTCACCATGTGGGTGATAATTACCGATAACATTACCGACAGTTTTGGCTGATTTACGGAATGGTTTTTCGTTCGTATTGCCCTCTGTAAACATCGCATATAAAATACGTCGTTGCACAGGCTTAAGACCGTCACGTGCATCAGGCAACGCGCGGTCTTGTATAATATATTTACTATAGCGACCAAAGCGGTCACCCATCACTTCTTCTAAGGGTAAATCTTGGAATTTTTCCGTACTACTCATGCTTGGTCCTCCTCTTGTTGGATGAATTCATTTTCTAAAATATTTGAATCATCCTCCATACCGAAGTCTACATTAGCTTCGATCCATTTACGGCGCGGCTCTACCTTATCGCCCATTAATGTTGTCACACGTCTCTCAGCACGTGCACCATCCTCAATCGTTACACGAATTAATGTACGCGTTTCAGGGTTCATTGTCGTATCCCACAGCTGGTCGGCATTCATCTCCCCAAGACCTTTATAGCGCTGTAATATGTAACCCTTGCCAACTTTTTTAATGGCCATTTGTAAATCTTTTTCGGTCCAAGCATATTCAATCACTTCTTTTTTACCAGTACCCCGTGATACTTTATAAAGTGGTGGTAATGCGATAAATACCTTTCCAGCTTCAATCAATGGTCGCATATAGCGATAGAAGAACGTTAATAGCAGCACTTGAATATGCGCTCCGTCCGTATCAGCATCGGTCATAATCACGACTTTGTCATACGATGAATCCTCGACAGAGAAATCTGTTCCGACGCCAGCACCAATGGCATGGATAATCGTTGAAATTTCCTCGTTTTTCATAATATCCTGAAGCTTTGCTTTTTCTGTATTAATAACTTTACCACGCAATGGTAAAATCGCTTGGAACGTACGATCTCGTCCTTGTTTTGCAGATCCTCCAGCAGAGTCACCTTCGACTAGATACAGCTCGTTTTTCGCCGCATTTCGAGATTGTGCAGGTGTTAATTTTCCGGAAAGAATCGTACTGCCTTTTTTGCTTTTCTTGCCGTTTCGTGCATCTTCACGTGCTTTACGAGCCGCTTCACGTACTTGCTGCGCACGAATAGCTTTACGCACAAGAGAGGCAGACAATTCAGCGTTTTCCTCAAGCACATATAAAATTTGCTCCGAAACAACACTATCTACTGCCGAGCGTGCCTCACTTGTCCCGAGTTTCCCCTTCGTTTGACCTTCGAATTGCAATAAATGCTCTGGTATACGAACAGAAATAATCGCTGCTAAGCCCTCTCGAATGTCTGTCCCTTCAAGATTTTTATCTTTATCTTTTAACAGACCAATTTTTCGTGCATATTCATTGAAAACACGCGTTAACGCTGACTTGGCACCTGTTTCATGTGTTCCACCGTCCCGTGTACGTACATTGTTAACAAATGAAAGGATTGTTTCAGAGTAGCCATCATTGAATTGGAAGGCGAATTCTACTTCAATATCGTCTTGAATCCCTTCCACATACTTAACGGGATGAAGAACATCCTTTTCCTCATTCAAATAAGCAACGAAAGCTTCAATGCCGTTCTCATAAAAGAAAACATCACCTTTGCCTTCCTCGCGTTCATCGATTAACTCAATTTTTAAGCCTTTTAATAAAAATGCTGACTCTCGTAAACGTTCTGCAAGCGTATCATAATTGTATTTTGTTACAGAGAAAATCGTGTCATCCGGTAGAAAATGAACAAGTGTTCCTGTTTGTTTTGTTTGTCCTATTTCTTCTAATGTTGTTACAGGATGGCCACCGTTTTCAAAGCGTTGACGATACTTTTTACCGTCACGATGAATCGTTACTTCTAAAAAAGTGGATAAAGCATTAACAACAGAAGAACCTACACCATGTAAGCCACCGCTTGTTTTATAGCCACCTTGCCCGAATTTACCACCAGCATGTAAGACAGTAAAGATAATTTCGGGAGTGGGTTTCCCCATCTTATGCATACCTGTTGGCATTCCACGGCCGAAGTCTCGAACGCTGATACTTTGATCTTTATGAATATGGACAATGATATGAGAACCAAAGCCAGCCAGTGCTTCATCCACCGCATTATCTACGATTTCATATACTAGGTGATGAAGTCCACGGCCATCTGTAGAACCGATATACATGCCGGGTCGTTTTCGTACCGCTTCTAATCCTTCTAATACTTGAATGGCGTCATCATTATAGACGCTTGGTGACTGTTTATTCGCCAAAAAATTCCCCTCCAAAAAACAAAACGCATGTTCTATTTATGTTCTCTTCCTAATAATAATAGCATTTCCTGTCAATAGCTAGTGACAGACCTAATAAATTTTTAAAATTTCCTCACAGCTTTGTCGTTTTGAGCTTTTTACCGAAAGAAAAAGTTGCAATAGTTGCTTTAATATGTATTACTAACTATCCTATTCCCTTGACGCAGGATCGTAAACATTAGTTGCATAAATAAAACAACATAGGGCTATCTTCTGGTCATTACTCTCATTTCAAAACGATACCGATCGCTATAGGTTTTGGTCTTCCATACAGAAGCATTTGAATATCCCCTGAAAAATATACAATTCAGTACTTAATAGGTTCCTTCTGTCTATTAGAAAATTCATACTAACTTACTCTAGAAATTAAAGATAGACTTCTATTCTACCAAAGGAATGGATGATTGACAAAATTGCCTTTATACCTATATTTTTAGAAAGGGCTTTCATGCAACCAACATGAATCATGTCAAAAAGCCTAACATATATTAAACTACATATAAAAATCCTTGAAAAATAGTTATCTTTTATAATGAATTCAAGATACACGAAGAAATCTCCTTCATGACATTGTAGATTGTAGAGAAAAAGTGTAGAATATTTATTACATATTATTAGTACCAAGTAATAATCTATGGATGAAAGGAGTCCAGCTATGCTAAATGGACTTATTATTTTATGTGCTTATCTAATCGGCTCTATACCTTCTGGATTATGGGTAGGCAAAATTTTTTATAAAACGGATATTCGTGAACATGGAAGCGGTAATTTAGGTGCGACAAATACATTTCGTATTTTAGGAAAAAAAGCAGGAATCGTCGTAACGATTATGGATGTCTTAAAAGGTACAGCGGCCGTATTACTTGTAGCTCTTCCTGTATTCTCTGAAGTCTCCATTCACTCGCTAATTCTTGGACTAGTAGCCGTTATTGGTCATATGTTCCCTATCTTTGCAGGTTTCCGCGGAGGGAAAGCGGTGGCAACATCAGCAGGCGTTCTCTTAGGATATTCATGGCCTCTATTTGTCTTATTATTTATTGCTTTTATTGTAACATTAAAAATAACGAAAATTGTAAGTTTAACTTCGATGATTGCCGCTTTAGTAGCACTTATTTATTCAATCGTATATTATTTTGTTACAGGCGATTTTGCGTTAGGTATTTTAGTAGCATGTTTATTTACTTTTATCATGTACCGTCACCGAGCAAATATTGCCCGCATTAAAAATGGTACCGAGCCAAAGGTGAAATGGCTGTAACGAGGAGAGGAACATTCTAATGAATATCGTACTAACAGATGAAGCACTACAATGGTTCAAACAAGAGATGGAAGTAGAATCCGGAGATACTATTCGTTTTTATGCTAGATATGGTGGTTCCAGTCCTTTTCATGAAGGCTTTTCTCTTGGTATGACACGTGAAGAACCAATCGAAATTGGTGTAAAGACAGTGATTGACGATGTTATCTACTATATAGATGAAAAAGATTTATGGTTTTTCAATGATCACGATTTATATGTAGATGTGGATGCTACAAATGACGAATTAAAATATGAGTATAAAAAATAAAGCAGTGTTTCCTTTCGTTAGACGAAGGGAACACTGCTTTTTTATATGAGTTCACTTCTAATTTTGGTTTATCTTCTCTCAAAGTTGCACATTCTATATTTATGTAAAAACTTGAGGAGGAAAAAACATGTCTATTTCTAAAATTGCCGATACCTCCCAAAACAATGACCAACTGTATAGTTCTCTTTCTCAAAATTTGAAGATGATTAAAAACACACTCGGGAATAGTAATGACCTTGTCATACGAGAAGTGATCATTGGAAAAGCAGAACAATATACGATGGCGATCATCTATGTAGATGGCTTATCCGATAAAATAAGCATTTCTAATGCTGTGATTGATAAATTAATGCTTGCTATCGAAGATAATCAAGATTCAGAAATAGAAAAGATTATTCGATATTTAAAAGATTCTTGTTTAACAGTCGGCGATGTGAATGATATTTTCCATTTTTCAGCACTGTACAACTCTATTTTAAATGGTGATACGGTCATCTTATTAGATGAATCTTCAACGGGTATCGTAACAAGTACAAAAGGTGCAAAAGATAGAGCCATTATGGAGCCATCGACAGAATCGGTCATTAGAGGTCCAAGGGAATCCTTTACGGAAACGTTACGAACTAACACGGCCCTTATCCGTCGAAAAATTAAAAGTCCGAATCTTTGGATCAAGTCCCGTATTATCGGTGAAGTAACAAAAACGGAAGTTGCCGTTATGTATATAAATGGCATTGCGAATGACAAAATAGTAGCAGAGGTTCTTGCCCGATTAGATCGTATTAATATTGATGGTATTTTGGAAGGCGGCTACATCGAAGATTTTATTCAAGACTCTAAATCCACTATATTCCCTACAGTTTATAATTCTGAACGACCTGACGTTATTGCTGGTGAACTATTAGATGGTAAAATTGCTATTTTAGTGGATGGTTCACCGTTTGTCTTAATTGTACCGGCCCTATTTACATCCTTTTTACAGTCTGCTGAAGATTATTATCAGCATTGGATGATTAGTTCTCTTGTACGTTTATTGAGATTTTTTGGAATTGGCCTAGCCTTGATAGCGCCATCGCTTTACGTAGCGATCACCACCTTCCATCAAGAAATGCTACCAACTCCTATGCTAATAAGTATTGCATCTCAACGAGAAGGAGTCCCCTTCCCTGCCGTTGTAGAGGCGCTCATTATGGAGATTGCCTTTGAGGTGTTACGAGAAGCAGGTCTTCGAATGCCAAGAACCATTGGACCAGCCGTATCCATTGTTGGAACATTAGTGATCGGTCAAGCTGCTGTAGAAGCAGGAGTTGTATCAGCCGTAATGGTCATTATAGTGGCACTAACAGCCATTTGTAGCTTTTTGTTCCCTGCTTATGGCTTATCCAATACCGTTCGTGCGCTTCGTTTCCCATTAATGATTGTAGCAGCAATCGTCGGATTGTTTGGTGTGATGTTTGGCCTGATGATCATCCTCCTACACTTATGCAGCATACGAACTTTCGGTGTTCCATATTTAAGTCCATTCGGTCCATTAATTATACAGGATCAAAAAGATGCACTAGTGTTGTTCCCGCGTAGAGCTTTATTGACTCGACCACGCTTAATTAGTCAAAAAAACTCTGTCAGAGGTCATAAATATTTTAATACGAAAAAAAGGAATCAATCGAATGTGTAAACGAGGAATGCACCATGGCAAAATGTAAGGCAATATGTTTATTAATGATTCTTACTTTACTTTTAAGTGGTTGCTGGAGTAAGCATGAACTTAATGAATTAGCGATTGTCGCAGCATTAGGAATAGATAAAGTAGATAATGAATTTGAAATAACTGTTCAAGTTGTAGATACTGGTGAAATCTCCTCCAAACAACCTACTTCAGGACGATCACCTGTTATTACCTACCAATCAAAAGGTACAACGGTCTTTGAGGCTATTAGAAAAATGACAACAGTAACTGCTAGAAAACTTTATTTTTCTCATCTACAAATAGTTGTGCTCGGTGATGAATTAGCAAAAGAAGGAATTAGCGAGCCATTAGATTTGATTTCAAGAGATCATGAATTTAGAAATGATTTTGATGTCATCGTTGCTCATGACGCGACTGCCGATGAAGTTTTAAATGTATTAACACCTATCGAAAAAGTACCAGCTAATAAAATGCTAAAATCTCTTAAAACATCAGAGAAAACTTGGGGTACAACTCAATCCATTAAAATTGATGAATTAATCAATACTTTAAATAACAAAGAAAAAAGTGTAGTCATGTCTGCCATTGAAATTCAGGGGGATAAAAATGTTGGAATGGAACAGACGAATGTTAAAAGATCGAAATCTCCTGTGCTATTGAGGTATACGGGCTTAGCTGTATTTAAAGAAGATAAACTCATTGGACTTTTAACGGAAGATGAGAGTAGAAGCCTCGGTTTTTTAAGGGACAAAATAGAAAGTACAATTGAAATTCTTGCTTGCCCTAAGGGAGGTACGTTATCAACTGAAATTACGCACTCAAAGACGAAAATAAAAGGTAAATTTGAAAAAGGAGCTCCCAAAATCAATGTTTCTATAGATGTTAGCCAAAATGTCGGAGAAGTTGAATGTAATATAGATCTTACTAAAGAAAAATCAATTCTAAACATCAATAAAAAAACGGAAGAACTTATTAAAAAACGAATCGAAAAAACAATCAGTACAGTTCAGCAAAATTATCGGGTCGATATTTTTGGATTTGGTGCAGCACTTCATCGCACAAATCCTAAAGAGTGGAAAAAAATAAAAAAAGACTGGCTAACTATATTTCAAGAGCTACCAGTTAAAGTTGAAGTACATGTGAACACACAAGGATTAGGGACGATGGAAAACTCATTAGTGAATAAGACGAAGGGAGAATAAGCCATGATTATGACGATATTCATTCTAATCATTTCTGCTAGTATTGCCTTTGCCTTCATTCCAACATTAAAAAAAAATAAAGAAACGAAAACAATCGTTATTTTTTCGATTTTTTTATTGCTCGGTGCTGCATTAAATATTGCGGTCTCATTAAGGCTCAAAATTCCGAGCCCACTAGACTTAATTACCTTTATTTTTTCACCAATTAAAGATTTAATCGTCTCCCTGACAAAATAATTAGGCAACTTTATGTTAAGAAAAGGGGTATCGTTCATGATGGAAAAAGAAATAATTAGTTCAAGACAATTTATGATCATTACCCTTCTCTTTTCAATTGGCACAGCCATTTTAATTATCCCTGCAAGTGTAACAAGCGAAGCAAAGCAAGATGCATGGATTGCAGCGATCATTGGTGTCGTTTTAAGTTTGCCCATAGTAAAGCTTTTCGTTGCTTTAGGAAACAGAACACCTGCCCTTACATTTGTAGAGGCTAATGAAAAGATATTAGGTCGTTTTTTCGGAAAAATTACTGCCATTTGCTTTATAATTATATCCTTACTTTCTGCCGGTGAATTATTATATTTCATTGGAATTTTCATGAAAACGGAAATAATGCCAGAAACACCCACGATGGCCTTTGCATTTATGTTCAGTATTATCATTATTTATGCTGCATTTCTAGGAATTGAAGTTTTTGCTCGTTCTGCAGAAATACTGTTTCCAATATTTGCTCTAATTTTCATTTTCTTTGTAATTTTTATTTCACCATCCATCCAGATTGAAAATTTACAGCCAATAATGGAAACACCAAAAAAATCAGTATTCTTTAGTATGATTCGATTTATAAGTCTTTTTTCATTCCCGCTTGTTGTATTATTAACGATTTTCCCTTCCGCAATTAACGTCCAAAAATCTGCACAAAAAGGTTTTTACATTGGCACAATTATTGGAGGGATTGCCTTAATTACAATCATCGCACTGTCTATCCTTGTCCTAGGTCCCGAAAATACAGCTGCTAGGACATTTCCTAGCTATTCATTAGCTCAAAGAATTTCAATCGGTAATTTTTTGCAGCGTATTGAAGTAATTATGGCCGCCATGTGGATAATCTCAATTTATATTAGAACTTTTATGTATTTTTATGCTTCGGTTATCGGTATCGCACAAATATTTAAAATTAAAAATCATCGACCGCTCATTTTTCCACTCGGTATGATTATCCTTGGAATTTCACAAATTGTTCATCCTAATATCATTCATTCAGATATTTACAATAGAGATACATGGCCAATATTTTCCTTCGTTTTCATGATTTTATTACCATTAGTTTTATTACTTGTCGCGATGATTCGTAAAATTAATGGTAATCAAGGAAATACTACGCAATGTAGTAGTAATACACAAAATGAAAATGGTAGTAATAACGGAAATGCTACACAAAGTGACAGTAGTAGCAATAGCCAAAATTCTTCTCAGAGTCAAAATAGCAGTAATGGTGGTAATGCTTCTCAAAATGAAAGTAGTAACAATAGCCAAAATTCTTCTCAGAGTCAAAATAGCAACAATGGTGGTAATGCTTCTCAAAATGAAAGTAGTAACAATGGCCAAAATTCTTCTCAGGGTCAACATAATAGCAGCAATGGTGGCAACGATTCTCAGAGTGATAGTTGTA